>JAJQAR010000300.1 GCA_021203705.1 Prevotella sp.
ATAACATACAGTTTGTTTGCTGTATCTTCATTCGTTATTGATTTTAATAGTATTGTCGACTCTGACATTACCTCATAACTGTATTTCTGCGCTTGAACCGTAAGTCCCATTGTTATTGCCATAATCAGCAATATCGCCTTGTTAATAATATATCTCATTTCGTCTATATTGAAGGATTTTTTGTTTTACCATTTACTTTTATCGTTGGACTATTCTTCTTAGCCTTCGACACTTTCTTCCTCGCACTGACCTCTATGCGATGTTGCTGTTGTCTCATCGCATTATTTGCACGACGCTTTGCCTCTGCCTCTGCCCTGTTTGCAATGCTTTGCTGCATGTTCATCATGTTTCTCTGATTTCTGCGGTTCCTAAAACCTTGAAACAACTGATTGCCGATAAATACTAATATCGCCAGTATGACACCGATGATAATCAACCATATATTACGTTTCTTATCTTTCTCTTTTGCCTCCTGTTGCGCCGCCTCAATGGAATCGTTCTCTGCCTTTAATGCTGCTGCCTCTTTCTCGGCTCGCAACTCCTCGGCTCGCTGCAACTCTTCCTGTGCCGCATCTTCTTTTTCTTCCAATATCCGCTTCTTCTCCTCATAACTGTTCAACACCTCGGATATCTCATCCACAACAGCTTCATCGGTTATCTCACGACGCTTCTGTCTTAGATAACCCACCTCATCCAATAAATTGTCTGAAAACGGCAACCTGTCTGCCTCCACGATCATCGCTTTCGCTGCTTTGATGCTTTCCAGTACTTTTATTATCACTGTGTTGTCACTCTCTATCTCACTCTGCGATGTGATTGTCTCTTGTATTGTCTTACTTCTTGACTGCCCGCTACCTCCAACCTTTTTGGATGAGAGGGGTATCTTCAATTCACTACTCTTGGCAAACAATACATATTTCCCCTTCTTCGGCTTCTGTGCCAAATATACAGGAATCCGCATGATCGCCTCTTTGTTGTTCACTGTGAAATACAACACGGGGCTGGACTGCACAAGAAAGTATCCTTCCCTTGATCCTTTATATTCCACACCGCTCGGCACCATAAACGCCTCCGGCTCCATGTTCTGTATATCGACATCATCACTGTAATTGCCTGTCCTGTCAAAGAACATCACTGCCACTTTACTCAAATCTTTGTATTTACCGGCATTTGTCTTGCCAAGTTTCTTTTGCTGTCCGGTAAACCTTAATATCGTCTGGGTACCAGAATAACTTATGTCATACGTCAGTATAATTCTGTCTCCGCTTGTGGTGTAGATGGTATCTCTCACCTCCCGCGCCGACATCTCCATCGCATTCATTGCAACGATAAGTATGCTTATTATCACGAAACGGTGGAATCGCATTATTACATGTCCTTTATCTTATTGTAATATGTTGATATCCTCGACAAGTAACTCCCAGCATCTGTTCGACGCTTGTTCTTTGTTGCACAACTGTATAACGCTTCCACGTCACCCATGATCTGATCCTTCGTCTTTTTTCCATTATGGATATCTATATAATAATTCTCCAGTTTCTTATATATGTCCTCGTATGTCAATGAACAATATCTACAACTGTGGGATGCCGCCGATACCTTCTTGTCATTCTTGCAGCTTGTCACCACACGACCGTTGAGGTTAATCGTATCTAATCTCTCTTCTATCGTATAATACTGCTTGTAGCCTTTATCCTCCGGCTTGTAGCCTCGCTCACTATATATGCCATGTACCTCGCTCCTGATCCCGCTTATCCTATCTTCATATTGCTTTATCAGGTCTTGCGACTTAATGCCTCTATGGTTCTTGTTCGTACAGAATGTCTGGTGATTGATTTCGTTTGTTAATTGGTCCACCTTGTTCGATATCTCATAGTATTTCGAATCGGGAGAGACATTCACATCTATGTCCAACTCTATCACTTCCTTCTGTGCCAATGATACCTTACTTTTACCCGATTTCAGGGCTATGTAGATAGGCAGCCTGCATTTCATCGTCTCACTTTCACCACTATAGGTTTTTATCAGTATCTTCTCTGACGACGGTGAAAGCTTCAACGATTCTCCTATTCCCTCACATTCATCTGTAATCCTCTTGCCTTTCGTTCCGTGGAATACCTTGTCATACACTATCGACATCTTTTTTAACGTCTTTTCGTCATACGACCTGTCAAACAGATACAGGATATTGCCTTCTGTTATGTTCTCCATCTTTACCGTGACGCTGACATCATCATAACTGTCTTCCATATTTAACTCCACAAATATATTGCAGTACGGCAACGACACCATCTCTCCCTTACGGTAATTATTGTCTAATTTTATTGACCTTATCTCATCTGCCTGAACTAAAACGGATGATGACAATGTAATTATTAATAATAATATCGCCCTTCTCATATTGTTCTTGACTTGATAACTGGTTTTGGCTTTTCTTGTAATTGCTCTGCTGCTGACTTCCCAGCCTGTGCCGGTGACTCAGGCATGTCCTGACCGAAATTCACCCACCCATTGGGCTCTCCTTCTTCACGCACCCATTCTGCAACATTCTGATCCTCTGGATAGGGATATATGTTCTGGGCATGATACATCTGGTATTTCAAATATCTCTCCACCCTTAACACTAAGTCCTTTAACGCTGCCAACACGCCCATCTCCTTAATCGTAAGGCACACATGACCCTTGAAACTTCCTGAATAGCGGATGTTGGGATGCCATACATCTGTCCTGAACGTAAATATCGGATTGCCGTCCGCCGATGGATAGTTGTTCGGCAACACTATGCTCATCTTGTGCAGATAACCGAATATCGGTTCACGAGGCACCGTATCTCCCTTCACACCTATAATCGACTTGCAACGATACCACACCTCATATTCCGTGGGTAAACCCATCGCGTTTTTCCTCCGTACTATGTATGATAGTGACGGCTGACGGGGATTAGCACTCGCCGCTTTTCGCTTGCTGCATAGGGTATCAAGCTCTTTCCACTCTTTCCACAGACGGGCATCTCTTCCTGACAGCTCCTTCTGGTTATAATTGTTTATCGTATTGTTCATGACACTCTTTTTTTAACCTGCTATGGGAACGGCTATCAAATGCAAATGATCGCCAGGCTGTATATTGTAATCTATAAGAGCTTGCTCCCTGCCGTCCTCATCCTCAAATTCAAGAATTTCAGGTTCTTCACCATCATCCAGCATCTGACCAAGCAGATATTGTATCGGATTACCGCCATTGTCTATCTTTGGTAACTCGAATACGGCAACTATACTTGCTATCTGGTCTCGAATAGTCTTGTTCGGGTCTGATACCTTTACTTCTACTTCCTCAAACTCCGTACCGTCTATCGTGAGATTGATAACGAACTCTTCTTCTTCCTCGTAGTATTTTTCCTCTGTTTCCATAATTAATATGTTTATATTTTTATTGTTTCTGTTATTATTACCAAATCCAAGCTCCTTGCTCTTGCTCATAGTTGTCTGAACGGTAGTCCTCGAATTTGTTCTTGAATACTATCATTTGATATGCACTCTGCGGAATTATGTGGGGCTCCTTTATGCCATAACGGTTCAACAACAACTCATATCTGTGCTTTTCCGCATCAATACGGATTACGAAATCGCTCATAGTGTCTGTATCGGCTCCATAGAACTTTTCGTATATGTTCCTTGTCTTTTCTTCCTCAAACCAGATATATGCCGTGTATTCCTTTCTCCCTATATGCCATCTCATCGATATCTTCTTCGGCTTACCCGCCTCATGATACTTCAACAATCCGCTATCATGACGCTTGTCGTATGAACCATCATACAATACTTCTTCCATATAGTCGAATTGTGGCTCTGCCTCATCTTCGTATCTTGTCCACTTCTCTTTTTTCTCATCCCACTTCTCCAACAGAATTACATATTTGTATATATACTGCTGCATATATTTGTCGAAGATATTCCTCGAAGGCAATCCTCTTGTCTCCATATTCTTCTTTGCCTGCGTGTTGTTGCTTATATAATAGTCACAAAGCTTTTCTAAGGTTAGAGTTGTATCTTCCTGCAAAAAGTCTTCCAATGTTATATATGTCTCCTGCCCGTGAAACCATCCGATAAGGTAACTCTTGCTCTCACTCATCGCCCATAATGCCACGCCCCCGTAAGGTGCCATACCTACCACTATCATGCTTATGGGTTGTTCCGTATTTCTGAATATACTATTCAACTTCTCTGACGGAATTTCCGCCTCTATCGTATAGTATTTCCTCTCTACTACCGAAAGCCATATCATATCTATCTTTTCAGGCAAACTCACATCATCCATGAGACTATGTGATATGCTTTTCGGAATACCCCACTCTCCGCTGAATGGACGCTCAGGCATCACACTTATCTGCTCATCACCATGACACCATAACACACAAAAACATATATCTGCAGGATATAACTCATGGGCTATCCCTGCTACCGTATAATTGTACTTATCATGAACTTCCTGTTCCATCGTCAGGTTAATCCTATTGAGGATTTTTATCCGTATTAGTCTGTTTCTTTTCCAATGAGTACTATTAAAGGCGATTCACTCTCTTGGGAATCAAGACCATAGTCTGACATGTAATGCATCTCGCCATCATCCTTATCGCCATGATACACAATCCTGCATAACACATTCATGTTGTTGTCTGCTTTGTTCGCTGCATTCGCCAATGACCAACCTAATGTATCATTCGATGTGAAATGAAGATACTCTCTGCGCAACTCTTTATAACTGGCACTGATATTGACAAGATTATTTTCTCCAGCACTATTCGGTAATACGCATAACCTCTTTCCTTCATAACTCGGAATAATGCTTTTTAACCCCTGATAAAATTCCTCTATATTGAACTTATTCGATTCGCTTCCTACTGCATATACTCCATCCGGTAGCTCAAATACTTTTCCACGCTGGTCCTCCAGCTTTTCCTCCACTCGGTCTATCATCAACCGCAATGGGATGTTGCTGAATATGTATGGCACTTCACGCTTTATTATTAACGTGTCTCCCTCTTGGACCACGGCTGTGTCCTCCATCATCCACCCTAAGTTCTTCAGCAACTGGCTCGTCAGTTTATCAGGATTTCCCTCCGCTGAATTACATGGGTTTCCCTTATAATACGAAAGGTTTCCAATGTCTTTTATCTTAAAAACGGATGTTTCTCCTTTTATGTATCCACCTCCGATGTCTGAGTGACAGCCCGGCAACAACAATTCTATACCGTTCGACGGTATTTCTTTCCCTAAATCCGTCAGCGCGAAATTCTCCCTGAACTCATCAAGGGCGCATATATGAAACGTGTTTTTTACCGTTGCCGTCAACTGGGGGGAATACAGCCCGTATTCCCTCACGTTCTGGTCGTGATAATTATCTTTGAATTCCTCGTTCTTCACAAAAACTTTGCTAAGTTTGTTTACTTTGTCTTTTGTTTCGCCATCATTGTCTGTCTCCTTTCTCCGCAGAAAACCAATCGAGGCCACAGTATCGTATATGCCTAAGAAATCAACGGTTATTTTCTTCCATTCCTTTCCTTTTTTGTCGGATTCCAAGAACTGTAGCTTCTCTTCTTTTTTATCGTAGTATTGCTTGGCATAATAACTCCCGAATTCCGCCTCTCTGTTGTTCGGCAAACGCTCATCGTATGAATTAGTAACCTCTTCCCCTGTCTCACGTGCCACCAAATACGAAAACAACCTGCTACATGTCGCTCCACGGCTGAATCCGAATACATCAAAGTGAAGTGTTATGTTCCCCTTATCTTCGTCATTGTATGCACTTAATATCGTCCTAACTGTTTTTACTGCCTTCGATACTAAGGCTACAACTCCTGTTTTCCCCAATCCAAATCCCAATCCTACTCCTGGTATTCCTGTAAAAATGTCGCTTATGTCGTTTGCTCCCGCCCCTTCTACATATATCTTATAAACCAAACGCTTGCCGTCCTTTTTGTCATCATTATCCTTCTCCGTGAATCCTTTGTAGTAGGAATGGAGGATTGCTACATTGGAATATTTGGTATTTTCCCTGTTTGCATTATTCTTTACCATTTCAGCCGCAGATGAACTCAAAACCTCGCTTTCGTATTGGTTCTTATCTGTCTTTGAGTATTTCCTACGTATATCACGCGCGGTATTAGCTGGTATCATGTTGTTGTTCGTTCCGTCAAAGAATACACCAAAATAGATATCCAACGGGATGTTGTCTGTCTCTGTTTTGTCCTCCTTTAATAGAGCTTTTGCATCAACCTCACACGTAATAGCCATATATAGTTTCTGTTTAGTATTATACTAATATTGCCATAACTACTGAATGAGACTTACTTTCTATTAAGTTCGTATCCCGTCTTATCCTCGTTTGTTTGGGCCGTCGTCCACTCTGCTTCCGTCTCAACTCTTTCCTTGCTCAAGTCTGCCCTACCAGTATCTGTCTGACCATCATCGGTGATCGTTATCACTCCTCCCCATTTACAACGGCAATAGGATGACTTAAGCAGGGCACACTTCCCTTTGATGATATAGTCACCCTTGCCGTTTATCCATTCTGTATCTGTCCCCGGCACGCATGCCATGGGGGTTAGATGTCCATGATTTGCAGATGTCGCCGACCCTGTCGGAGGATATGTTATCGTATGGCATTTTCCAAATGGGGATATGTTGTACATTGACACATGGTCTGATACATTTGCCATCGGCTTATCCGTCAGCATCACTGTCCGATCGGGATACACGGTCAGCTTCGCACTCTTGTCCCCAAATGTGCATTTCAGTGTCGCCGTCGATGTTACGTAGGAGTCTGACATGTCGCTGCTTTTAGTTCACTTTCACCGTGTCTGCCTTGATGTCTATGCGGTTACCTGCATCTATATTCATCGTGTCATCTGCCTTCTGCTGATGCACGTTGGAATATTGCAATAGCTTCTCCTGTGCCTCCACCCGTATGTTCTCTGCCGTCAACTGCAGTTTGTGGGCTACCCGCTCGTCTTTGTTGTCATTCACCTTCACAAAACTGTTCTCCTCGACTGTAAATGTATCATTCCTGTCTATTGTCGTGCTTCGGTCATTACCTGCATGCTCCCTAATATCGTTGTCTGCTGTCCTCTGCATGTCGTGGGAAGCGGCTATGAATATGTCATTGTCCGCACTGGCGGTGATGTCATGCCCAGCTTGCAGTATTATGTCGTTCTTCGCATATAGCTCGATGTTACCTGTCGATTCTAATTTGATGAGTTTCTCATCTGTGGAAAACGTCAGGATATAGTTCTCTTTCTCATTATCATATATACGTATATACCCGTTGTCTCCCTCATCATGTATCTCTATTGTGTGACCGTTGCGGGTTCTGATTGCCTTTATCTGGTTACTGCTGTTGTTGTGTGGCAACCATGCCCTGTCAGGATCACCCACTCCGTTATACAGCGTTCCCTTAACGTATGGACGTTCTGCATTTCCTCCCTCAAAGTCTATCATCACCTCTTCATCTATCTCTGGTATGAAACTGAACCCCTTGCCACCACCAGCGTATGGCTGTGCCATGCGCAGCCATGGCGTCATCATGCTCTCGTCCAACTGTGCCTGCCAGTCAAACTGCACTCTCATGCGACCAAGGTTGTTGGGGTCTTCGTTGTCCTTGACTCTTGCCCTGCACGACTGTGCCACAGGATATACATCGACATCTTTATATGGTGGATAGTCACACGCCGACGGAATGCCCGTAAATTTATTGCTGTAAGTCTCGTTCGCCGAGAAGTAATGCTCTAATTCTATTATGAGTATCTCGTCCTGCTCTACCTTGCTCCTCTCTATACTGCCAGTGCCTTTCATAAAATTGTCTATGATAACCAACTTACTGCCTATCTTTATCTTCGAGCAGTAGGTCTTTCCTGTATAGGTGAGCATTCCGGCTTTTTCTCCCCTCGCCTGTGTCTTTGTGGATATATTCAGTATCGCTTCCCTGCCGTCTATATCAGAGTATCCTCCCGAATGCAGGTTCTGTAACGTCGGCTTTATATAACAGTTCTGTGAGGCCTGAAACACTTGCTCACTGAGCACATTGTACTCCCTCTGCATCTCCTCCAAGCCCTCCTTCTGGTTGGCATCGTATGAATTGTACGAAGATGCGATATGACTGAACGCTACATGTTCCATCTTCATGTCTACATTATATGATGGTACATCCTGACTCGGATAAGCCAACTTAACATTCTCGCTCTCTGGTAAATTGCCGAATATCATCCTCTCGCCGTCGTTGTACATCCACTCTCCATATCTGCGTGCAAGACGCTGCAGAAACTGGTAATTGGTCTCGTTGTATTCCACACAATATGGTATCGTATCTGTATAGCGGGGATCTACGCATACCTCAAGATGCTCACTGTAACTTCCCGTAACGTCATCAACAATATCTTCAAGGGTCTTATTTTCATACGACTTGCAGGTGGGATTGTCTTTCAATAATACATCCCAACTGTATGCCTCTATGGTTATCTGAAACTCGCTTCGGCTTCGCCGTCCTGAAGCACCTGTGATTACTCCCGTGAAATTTATCTCGCCTATCGCATCTGTCTCAGATTTCAACGACAGCCTCTCTATACTGTCTGTTTCCAATGATAACGTGATTTCCTTCCCGATTATCTGACCGCATATCTCAAACATTACCTCATTCTTCCGCTCATCCGGCTCTTTGTGCATCGTGAACGACAGGGCGTTAGGCGATAACAAACTCTGACGTAACATAAAATGGTCCATTAGCCACTTCGCACTGTCCAGCTCTATGCAGAATCCCGTCGATTTCGTACCGTCTATCGCTACTGTAATGTTCTTTATCGATATCGACATAAACTGTCTTGTTTGGTATTATTCTATAACGTGGAAAGATTTTCTATCTGTGACATCAACGTTGCCCAGTCATTCGTGAATATCGCTGAATCCATGACACCGGTACCAACGCGTATCACCTCTGCACTCAATTTTATCGTCGTGTACATCAACTTACTGTCATTGTCACAGAAATTGTCCTTCAAACCTATGCAATATGCATTTGTAAACTCTACTGTCTTGTACTTTCGCCTGTTGTCATTCGAAAACACGCAAAATCGGAACGTTCCTGAATATACTGCCGTCTTGTCGAACATCCACTTGTAGAAAAACTGATCGTCATCACTCGTCGTCGGCATGACAAACTTTATCGTCCCTCCCTGTGTGCGTGTGGTGGGCTTGCCTGTGTCATCTACTGACTGACTGAACTCATACTCGCATTCTACAACGCCGTATTCCCGTCCCTGTATCTTTACCCTGCCTTGAAGTGCCATAGATTCTTTAAATAGGATAATTAAAGGCAACAGTATGTGCGCCTCTAATTATCCTTTTTTGATCTGAATGTCTGATTACTTGTCAATAGTCCAACTGTTGTTGTGTATTGCATTGCCTACCTGTATCTCCTTTGCGGAAATCACGAATTCCTCAAACTGCTTTACCTCATTGCTGTCATCATACGTCTCCGAATACTCCACTACATAGCCGTTCTTGAATTCCAAACGCTTCATCTCACCGCCATCCTTATCCGGGAATGAGATAACTCCGTTCTTGCTCATATAAGTATCACACATCCATTCAAGTATCTCCGTGTTGCCATCGTTCTTCGATTTTACCTTTACGGTAATCTTACCGCCACGCGTGCGTCCCGTTGGCTGTCCCTCGACATCTGTCTGCTGGTTTAGTTCATAACGTACGTAGGATACTTCTCTCTCTTGAATACCATCTGCATTGATGGTCACTGTTCTTGTCTCTGCCATTTTTTCTGTTTTTTTAATTAATATAATTTAACTAACTCTATACGTTCTTTGTCGTCTGCTCCCAATCTACACCGGCTGCCGTGTTCTTTCCCGTCAGCTCTATGAAGAAATTCTGGGCTGCAAAATATGGGGTTATCTCCACATTCACACTTATGTCCTTTGTCTTGGGATCTTGATTGACCTTCAAATTGGTGTATTTCTCTATAATCCCACCTGGACCCTTGTAATCACTAAGGAAATTATGGATATCCTGAGTAATCTCCGACTTGATGGCGGGTGTCCATATCTCCATTGCATGATCATTACAGTAGTTCTCAAACACTTTGCCTATCCAGTCGAATACTCTTACTATTGAATATTCCTGCAATCCCTTTGACGCTCCATTGTACAATGTGTGGTTCGAGAACGCCATCGTCCTGCCGTCTTCCTCTACCATCGGTATCACTCCCTCATCTATCAGGGCGGCAATCTCCGACTTCCTAAGATTCAAACGCGCTCCTTTCACATTGTCTAACGTTCCATATCGCTTTCCTGCTGCCGCCTGCGCAATCACTATGTCCTCTGTGTTTGACATCCTTCCTGCAAGTGCGCCTGATGCGGGAATATACAGATCGTCATCTTCGCCTGCCGCTTCCGACTTCTTCCTTCCAAGTATATAGTTTGCTGTCATTACTATGTTTCCCATATAGGGATCTGTACCTTGCAGACTCGCATCGTCAAGTTCATCCTTGAGCATCTCGAAATTCAGACTGTCCTTGAAATCCGTTACCATGATGACCTTGTTCTTATAGGCTGTCTGTGCCCACATTCGTACAGTATCTGCGTCTCCTAAATATCCAGGAATTACAAGCATGCTGTAGTTGCTCTTTAAATTAAGACGGTCAAAATGGTCTTCTATCTCCTGACGTACCGCCAATGTATCATCCGAATCGTAGTCGCCAATCTCTTCCTTGTTCACATTTATAAGGTTTATGCAATCAACCTTATCTTGACCTGCATTTGAAAAGAATGCATCTAGACTCCTGTATGCTATCTCAAGATTGCGTATCTCATCGTGAACGCTGAACAAATTCTCTTTGAGATTTTGCTCTGCTTTTTCACATTCTTTCTTGCACGACTCGATAATATCCATCGGATCGCTCCCGCCTCTCTCAAGTATATCTACCCACAACGACAACTCGTTTCTAAGACTTTTCCTCGCCTCAGTATAAGTTGTATCGGTTAGGAACACGTTCTTCACAGCCTTCCGGCGAGGATCCATATTATCTATCCCCTTTATCAGACCTTTGAGCAATTGAAACCCACCGAACTTTTCTAATCCTCCCAGACTGCTCTGTAACAACTCCGCAGGATTCTCCTCCTTTTTCTCACGAAGGTCTAAACCATCTTCTATCGGTGATATTTTCTGTTCTTCTGTTGACATATTTCTTCCCTTTCTTCTTTTTTCATTCTGCGTCTTCCAACTCTGCAAGTATCGCTTTTATCGCATTCTTCAGATTCTCATGCGCCAACTCATTCTTTAGAGCATTGCGCAATGTCTTGTTCTTCTCCAACTGACGAATCACTGAGTTGTATGCATCTATCTTCGATTTCTTGCTGCTTAACAACTCACTTTGTGATATCAACTGGGCATCCTCGAAATCCTTGATCTGTTTGAACTGGAAATCCTCATACACTGAACCACCTTCTTCGGTCATAAGAGTTATGCCCTCCTTCACCGGCTGGTAATGTTCAAAGACTTCCTTCATGTTCTTTGCCTTAAAGACTTCTCGATCTTCGTCGGTAGTGGGAGCTGCATCCGTGAATTGGTCCGCATAGAGTGTCCGGTTCTGTGGAAACTCTATAACGCCATCCTGCGTGTTCTCCTCAACGACTTTTGAAATAACTGTTTTCCTTGCCATTGCTTTAGTATTTGAATTTTTCTTGTTGTTTTTCCTTTCTTCTCTCTGTTCTTCCACCCTTTTCTGAGGATAGATTTTCCTTATTATGTCTTTCCATGCCATAATACATCTAACCACTCCACGTTATTCGGGGGTATCTATCTCCCACGTTATCTCTTTCTTCTCATCATCATACTTCATGGTCACCGTGTCTCCTTCATTGATCTCTCGCGATATTATCAGTTTGGATAACGGCCTGCGTATCTCCTTACGTATGATGCCAAGTATTGGACGCGCACCATAATGGGCATTGAAACCTACCTTCGTTACATACTCACGCGCCGTAGAATCAATCTCCAACGTGATGTTCTGCTCCTTCAATGTCTTCAGCAGGTTCTTTATGTGGATGTCAAATATCCTGTCTATCATTTCTGACGTTATCGGCGAGAACGGAATAATCTCTGTAAGACGCGCAAGAAATTCTGGACGGAACTGACCCTGCATCACTTCTAACATCTTGTCGTGTGTGGGAACTATACCTCCCTCAAACGATTTGAATATGTAATCACTGCCGATGTTCGAGGTGAATATTATCAACGAATTAGAGAAATCTCCTACCCTCCCTAAACGGTCATGCAGCTTCCCCTCGTCCAATATCTGTAAAAACAAATCAAATACTGAACGATGTGCCTTCTCTATCTCATCAAACAACACAACTGAATAGGGATGCTGGCGTATCTGATTCACCAACAGACCGCCCTCCTCATAACCTACATAGCCCGGAGGTGCTCCATACAGCAGTGCCACAGAGTGCTCCTCCTTGTATTCCGACATGTCAAATCGCAATATCGATGCCTCATCGTTGAATAGAAAATCAGCAAGCGACTTCGCCAATTCTGTCTTTCCTGTCCCCGTTGGACCAAGAAAGAAAAATGACCCCATAGGCTGACCTTTCTTGTTCAGACCTGAACGAGACTCAAAAATGGCATCCAATACGCTCTTAATGGCATGATCCTGACCTACCACGTGTTTGTGAAGTGTATCTTCTGCTTTCGACAGCTTCTCCATCTCTTCCGATTGTATGCTTCCCATCGGAATCCCTGTCATCTTGGATACCACGCCTCTTACATCTTCCTTGCTAAGAATTATGCCTCCCTCTCTGGCTGCTCCTTCCTCTGACATCTCATTGTCTACCTTCACCGATGCCATCGATCTATCCAAAAGGTCTATTGCCGACGATGGCAGATTACGCTCTGGCATATATCGTTTTGCAAGTCTCACTATTTCTGCTATTACATCTCTTCCGATTGGCAGATTATGGAATTGCTCATAAATACTTTTCTTGCTTTCCAATATCTCTGTTGCCTGCTCCTCCGAAGGTGCCTCTATGGTTATCTTCTCAAAATATGCTATTAAATCCTTATCCTTTTCTATGTCCTTGGTATATCCGTCTATTGTCGTGGTGCATATCAGTTGTATCTCACTACCCGACAACAACTTCTTCACATTGGGCAATATGCCGTTTAACAGCGACTGTCTATCCTCTATCCTCTGGAAATTCTCAATTACTAATACTGGTTGCTGTTTCTGTCTTAGCGATTCTACCGTACTCTTGAAACGGTCTTCTATCTCACCCTTATAACTCACGCCTTGACTTAACGAGATTAAGTCAAGCTCGTATGGCTCTATATTCGCTATCGAAGTAGGCAACTTGCTCTCTCGCGCAAGGGTAATCAACCCCTGTATCAAACTCGTCTTTCCTACTCCTATCTCGCCTATTATCAATATATTGGCACGATCCTTCCTTGCCAAAACTTCTATACATGAACGTATCTCTTTGCCAAAACCTATTATCTCACAATTGCTTGTCTCCTGAAGCAACGGATAACAGTATTCTCTCGTGCTTTCCTTAACGGTATTCGTGCCGAGTTGGGTTTGACTTCTCGTTCTCGCTGACGATGGACTTCCGCTTATCAACGCTATCACTTTATCTGCCTTTAACGGCATCGTCTTCAACTGTTCCGACGTGAAACCCACTCCGGGACTCACCAATGCTGCCAATATCGCCTCTATCCTGTGAGGTGCTATATTATATTTACCTTCTATGGCAAGTGCCTCCTTTATCACTGATCGCCTATCCTGAGATAGTTCCACTCCTTTCATCCCGTATGCCGCCCCCCCCCC
>JAJQAR010000232.1 GCA_021203705.1 Prevotella sp.
TTGCAATGCTAGATTCCGCCACGCTTCCCGCATGAACAGCGAACCAGGGCGGACCTTTTTGTCTTTGTAATTTTGAAAAAGAAATCATTAATCAACAACAGATTTGAATATAAAAAAGTCTATACGGTTTTTCAATGACCGGGAGGTAAGGGCAGTTTGGGATGAAGAGAACAGCTGCTGGTTGTTTTCGGCAATAGATATCGTGCGAGCTATCAACAATGAGGCAGATTACAATAGAGCCAGTAGTTATTGGCGTTGGCTGAAAAGGAAATTCAAGCAACAGAATATTCAAGTCGTGAGTGTCACTCACGAGTTCAAATTCGAGGCGCCAGACGGCAAACTCAGAAATGCAGATGTATTAGATAGTGATGGCGTGATATTATTGGCAAAACTCTATCCCAACAACCGTGCCAATGCCTTTTTAGACTGGTTTGTTTACAGTGACAACACCATCGACGGTCAGAGTAAGAAGAAAGCGTATGACTTGTTTGAGAGCGGATTGCTCTATACTTTGGAGCCAGGCAGTATCAAGTGCCTTCAACAAATCCACGCTTATCTATTCGGTGGCTTATATGATTTTGCTGGGCAAATACGTACAAAGAATATCTCCAAAGGCGGTTTCACCTTTGCCAATGCCCGGCATTTCCCGATTATCTTGCCGACAATAGAACGTATGCCTGAAAGCACATTTGAGGAGATAGCAAACAAGTATGTTGAGATGAATGTGGCTCACCCTTTCATGGAGGGAAACGGCAGGAGCACCCGTATCTGGCTTGACTTGATGTTGCGCCGTTCCTTGAAACGTTGCGTTGATTGGAGCAAAATCGACAAGAATGAATACCTTACGGCAATGCGAGAAAGTGTCGATGAACCTACGCACATCAAGAATTTGCTCAAAAATGCTCTGACAGACAAAATCGATGACCGCGAGACATTCATGAAAGGTATTGATTACTCATACTATTATGAGGAAAATCCGATTGATTGAAAATTCCACTATTCATATTCTATGCCACACCCCTTATTCCAAAAAATATTAGAGATTGCACAGTTAGCGGAGAGCGTTGATGGTGAGACGCTGAACAAGTTGGTGCACGAGACGCTGTCAATGGCATGCCAGGAGGGGTTGCAAGACAGGAGTGATGGGTATGGGGGAATATTCGCACAGGTTGACTTGGCGTGCAAGTTGTATGACGTGCCCATTCCCGACAGGATAGCGATACAGACGTTGCGCCGCAATTCAAATAGAGGGAGCAGATTTGACAAAAATGACTTTCCTTACGACCTACGTGCACTCAGCATATTTGTCTCATACATAACAGGAGAGGACATTCCAGTCTCCCTTTTGGAAATACTGCCGAAAACCAACCGTCCATACAAAAAAACAGAAAAGCCCGATGAAAATTATATACGGTGCATTGTAAGACGTAAAGATGAGGAATTCATTTACGTTACAGTAGAACCAGGACCTGATGACCAACTGCTTGCCGTTGACTGTTCCGCCGAGCATCTTAATTATATAATGGAAATAGCAAAAGAGGGCATGCAGTTGAACCTTCTCGACAGTACAATAAACGAGACAGGGAATGACAGGGAAGTCAGAATTGCCGTACCACGACTTATCATCGTAGAGCCAGACTATCTGATAGACATCAGTTCGATAGCCGCCTGTTTCAAGGAATACGGTCATCATGCCTTGAACTACACCATAGAGCGGTTAAGGCAAAAATCGAACACCGTACCGATATTGTTGGGAAATTTCGCTGGCAGTGCCCTTGATGGTATGGTGAACCACGAGGCCGATTTTGATTTCGTCAGGACGATGCGGGATAGTTTCAAGCGGCAGGCACTGGAATACAGCAGCTGTGGAGAGTTCAACGGCGACAGTTTCAAGAGAGATGCCACTATACAGTCGGAAAATATCAAGACAGCCGTAGACAGTCTATTCAGCCATTATAACAGGAGCAAGACGATATTAGAGCCATCCTTTGTGTGCGAGCGTCTCGGACTGCAAGGGCGTGTCGACATGATGACCACCGACCTGCGGTTGCTTATCGAGCAGAAATCAGGGCGCAACGTGAACATAGAATTCGGTAAAAACAAGGAGCGCGGTACACAGCTTGAGCCCCATTACGTGCAACTGCTGCTCTACTATGCCGTTCTGAAATATAACTTCAACACAAACCACGACAATATCGATGCCAAGCTGCTTTACTCAAAATATCCTCCCGACAAGGGATTGGTTACGGTGGCATTCTACAATGAGCTGTTCCGTGAAGCGATAAAAGTGAGGAACGAGATCGTGGCTACCGACATACGGGTGGCGCAGGAAGGATTTGCCAGCATACTGCCCTCCCTAACTCCCGACACTCTGAACACAGAAAAAGTAACCTCAAAACTGTATAACAACTACCAACTGCCGCAGATAGAAGCCGTTACTGAACCGTTGCGGCACCTGTCACCCTTGGAACGTGAATATTTCTGCAGGATGATGACATTCGTATACAAAGAGCGACTGATATCGAAAGTAGGAGCACAGGAAGGCGTAAACAGCAGCAATGCCGACCTATGGAACATGCCACTGTCGGAGAAGTTGGAGACAGGTAACATCTACATGGGTTTGACGGTAAAGAACAAGGAGAAGTCAGACGGTGACACCTTCGACCTCATCACCCTTACAATACCAAAGCAAGGTGGCGGTTTTTTACCCAATTTCCGCCGTGGCGACATGATATACCTGTACCAATACCCGAAGGTGTCGACACCCGATGTACGGAGCAGCATACTCTACAAGGGAAACATCAAGGAGATACACACGGCAGAACTTGTAGTTGCCCTTATGAACGGTCAGCAGAACCCCAACATATTTCAAGTAAGCAATGCCAATACCAAAGAGCTATATGCTGTGGAGCATGCCAGTTCAGACATGTCGTGGAATAGTGCTATATGCGGACTGCACCAGTTGATGACCGCTCCCGACCACCGCAGGCAGTTGCTTTTAGGACAGCGGCAACCCGAAAGAGACACGAGTAAGACACTGACAAAAGAGTACGAAGGCGGTTACAATGACATACTGCTGAAAGCGAAACAGGCAAACGACTATTTCATGCTTCTCGGTCCTCCAGGGACGGGCAAGACATCAATGGCGTTAAGGTTCATCGTGGAGGAGGAAATAGCGTCAGGCGATGGCACACTGCTACTCATGGCATATACAAACAGAGCCGTTGACGAGATTTGTTCGATGCTCGACAACGCACAACTTGACTATATCCGCCTCGGCAACGAGTACAGTGCCGACCCGTCGTGCAAATCCCATCTCCTGTCGGAAATAGCGAAGGGATGTCCGAAGATGAGTGCGGTGAAACAGAGACTTTTATCAACACGCATAATCACCGGCACCACCTCGACATTGATGGCACGCCCTTACATCTTCGATATAAAGACATTCTCACTTGCTGTTATCGACGAGGCATCACAGATTCTTGAGCCCAACATCATGGGACTTCTTGCCGTGCACCGCAGAGGGCGTGACGGTAAGGAGCATTGCCGGATAGAGCGGTTTATAATGATCGGCGACCATAAGCAACTGCCCGCCGTGGTACAGCAGAGCGTGAAAGTATCATCAGTAGATAGCAAAGAACTAATAAATATCGGTTTAGACAACTGCCGTAACTCCCTTTTCGAGCGATTGCTCCGCATTGAGCGCAAGGCAGGTAGGGACGAATTTACCGGCGTTCTTAACCGTTACGGCAGGATGCACCCCGAAGTGGCTGACTTCCCCAACGGGATGTTCTATGCCAACGAGCGACTTGTGCCGGTACAGTTGGACCATCAGAAAGAGAAAACAATCAGGTACGCAGACATAGGCGAAAGCGACATCCTCGACACCATGCTGAGAACCCACCGCATGCTGTTCATCCAGTCACGCCTGTGCCGCCGCCCTGACATCTCCGACAAGGTGAATACCGACGAGGCATGGATAGTAGCACAACTGCTGTATCGTCTCCGAAGAATGTTCGCAGATAGTTTCGATCCAGCAAAGAGCATTGGTGTTATCGTGCCCTACCGCAACCAGATAGCTATGATACGTCAGGAGGTGGAGAAACTTGGCATGAGTGAACTCGAAGGCGTGTCGATAGACACAGTAGAGCGGTATCAGGGCAGTCAACGTGACGTGATAATTTATTCGTTCACTGTTCAGAACACGTGGCAGTTGGGCTTTCTCACCGCCAACTGTTTCGAGGAGGACGGGCGCCTTATAGACCGCAAACTCAACGTGGCGCTGACGCGCGCGCGGTGCCAGATGATAATGACGGGCAACGAGAGCATACTCTCCGCAAATCCTGTGTTCCGCCGTATGATAGAATACGTGAGGAGCAAGGGCGGACTGTTGGAGAGGGAAAAGCTATCTGATATTCTCCTTTAACATATTTTTTAATATTTATAAAAATATTACAAATTTCCTTAAACTTTTGTCGAAAAGACCATAT
>JAJQAR010000215.1 GCA_021203705.1 Prevotella sp.
GTAAATTATTATGGCTTAAAAGATTATATTTAGAATTAATACTAAATTAAAGGAAAAACAGAAATTTAGATTATGACTAAATTAAATGGAAAGCCGAAATAAATGAAAAGCATTGGAAAACATTTGGACAGACTAAGATTATGAAAACATATATAGGGGAAAAATATATCAGGTTACTGGTAATGTTACTCGCCTTGTTCGCAATGGCGGGGAGCAGTGTGGCGCAAACAGTTTTAGGAGCTTACAATTTACAATATCCAGCAACAGCAGATGGTGAAAGAGTTGAAGAAATATCAATCAAACACAAGCCAGCGAAATGGTATCAGGACAATATTGTCAGTCAACGTTCTTCAAATGATAACTTTGATGTTGACAACTCAATGGTAACTCTTGAGAACGGCACACCGATACAGGCAACCCATACGTATGTTGATACGATATATATGAGGAAGGGTACCTCCATAACACTTTATATACCGAATTTAAGAGATGATGGTGGAGAATATTCTTCTGTGAACAATTATTTTCGTTGGTTCAATTATAAGAATGACAAGAGTTTTAATGTAGGAGATGTTTATATAGCCGGTGATTGGCCTCAAGATATATTGAGAAATTATTCCAAAAAAGCCTGGCGTTTTGGAAATGGTTATGTGAGTGGTATGTTCAACTATAATGTAGGTTATATGAATGGTTACGTTTGGGATGAAATATACCAGTCGTTAAGGAGTGAAACCTTTTATTATCCGACAGATGCAGAATTCCAAACAATACTCACAGGAGGAGGGGCAAGTAATTTTACAGGTTTGGACAATTCATATTATGAAGTAGCGTGCGATCTTTCCAGTTACACTGATTTTTCAGATGGGACATACGAGCCGAATTACGGATATACAGATTCAGACAGTAATGCGCCTGCGTTTGGAGATGGCGGAGAGTATTATGAGCCTACATTGACAGGGCGTGTGATATACTACATCATCGGTGTTGACGACAGCAGTACAGAAGTGCCGGAAGATTTGCCGAAGGAATACCAGCACTACTGGACAATGCTCAACAATAGTGACTATCAAGGAGGTGGCAATGATGACGGCAAGAAATACCTTGAAGAATATGAGATAGCGTATCCAAGTCAGCATATATCTGAAAATTCAAATGATAACGAAGTCCTGACACTTTCGAAAATGGCAGAGGGCTATGCAATACGAGGAGAGAGTGGGTCTGAAACGTTGGATGTGCAGTTTGCCCCCGGCGAGGATAATGGATTTACACTTGTGGCAAATACACTATCAGGAACAGGCAGAGTGATACAATTCTATAAAGGTTATACCAATTCCCAGTGGAGTGTAGATGACGGCAGTACAGCGACAATACTTGTAACAAAGACAGTAGGAAGCACTACATACAATATAGCGAGATATAAGCTGACGTTCAAGAATGAGATAATTCCGTTGACAGAGGCGCAGGTAGCAGCGTTGGATGAAAAGGAAACTCTTGATGAAAATACGTGGGATGCGATGTGGTGGAAAGAAATGGATTATCGCTCACAGAATTATTTAGACAACAACTGCACGCTGCTCGCATCGTTGGATTTTGATTATGATGGCAGCGGTTATGGCGACAGTGATAAGAACACAAGAGCAATATATGATGCCATATCAAACGGAACAACCGATAATGCAGAGCGATTCAACTATCCGTTCCCGTTGGATTGGAGCAGTAGCGGTTGTTTATTCTATGATGGCTCATTCGATGTAAATCCATTCACAACAACTACGGTCAGTCTGTCGGGTTATACATATCATACCCAGAGAATGTTGTATAACACATACGGCATAGTGAACTCTTATGTGGCGAATGCGGAATTTAGCACTTCCACCCCATGGGAGCCGACATGCCAGGAGGTGAAGAACCATGATGGAAACTGGCTATATATCAATCCTACAGAAAAGCCTGTTAAGATAGCCGAACTATCGTTTAAGAAAGATGAATTAGAGATGGGCTCCAAGTTGCTTGTGTCAGCGTGGATGAGGAATGTAAATAATCCAAGTAGTGGTTACGATGCAGCCGTGTTGTTCACATTGATGGGAGTGAAAGCCGATGGTACGGAAGAGCCGATTTACTTTTCAAATTCAGGACAGATAGAGTGTACAAACGGTTGGGTTGGAATTACAGATTTAGGTGAAAATAATTTAGATGCGTCGATAACAGGAAAGGGCTCCGGCACGAATGAGTGGTATCAGGTATTTTTCACATACGTTCTGAAGAAGGGAGATATAAATAATTACGATCATTATGCAATTAGGGTAAACAACAATTGTTCAATATGGCAAAATGATGGATATTATTTTGACGAGTTGAAGGTATATAAGCAAGACCCGGTATTTGATGCTGCCATAACGCCGGTAGAGGATGTGCGCTCAGTGTCAGATACCCCGTTCAGGTTGGATATTGACTATGAGGAACTGATGAGCTGCATGGGACTTTCGTCGTCAGATTATTCATCAGGAAGTACAGACACACAAAACCTTGACTTTATCCTTATCAACAAGGACAAATATGATGATAGTATAGAAGGAGGTGCGGATGCAACAACAGCCTTGAAAGATGCCATTGTAAGTGTCAGTTATGTTAAGGAAGAAGATGGAGAAAAGAGCGTTGTTACGACGCAAAATCCAGGAGTGGATTTCTATTGCTATTATGGTGGTAATGGAGCATACGATACGGATGCGGCAGGGTATAATTTCCCGATGGATGGGCTGCTGACATACACGAATGATGATGGAACAAGTATGTTGTCGGCGGATTTCAACGCAAAAGTGTCCGCAGACAGTACATATTTGGTGATAATAAACCTGTCATCGGATGATGACGGCAGCAAGAATGCCGAGACGATAACAGACGACAAATTGGCGGTATTCGCAGAACTTGTAGAGTCACAATATGTCGCAGAGACAAAGTTTGATGCCATAACGGAAGATGAGACACGAGGAGGGTATCAGACGAGTTACGCAAGCGAAGATGTTACGGAGGCAGAGGTAAATCATAAGGCAGGGCGATGGTATCAGGACGGTATTATCAGTCAGAGTGCTTCGGATGATGACTTTGATAGTGATAATTCGATGTTTGCACTTGCCAATTCCACAAAGTTGCAGGTTACACATACGTATGTAGATACGATATACCTCAAAAAAGGAACGAGCATAGACCTTGTAATACCGAATGTTGATTCGGATGCTGCGGAAAATGCGTCAATGAACAACTATTACAGGTGGTTCAACTATCTGAATGACAAGAATTTCTTTGTAGGAAACGGCATTTATGGAAAGGGTGCGACAAATTATGACCTGTTGACGAAGGGAAGCGAGAGTTATAATGCCTGGACATTCGGCAACGGATATGTGAGCGGACTTCTGAATACGACATCGACGAACACGTCAGGGAACGGAGAGACGAATACGTTGAGGAAGGTAACATTCTATTATCCTACCGATGATGAGTACGTCATGTATATCAAGAGCAGGAACTTGGAGGACTTTAACGGGCAGGACAACAGTTACTATGCCGTGGCGTGCGATTTGTCAAATTATACCGACTTTGCAGAGACATTTACGGCAGGTAAGGGTTCGGATTTCAGTGCAGATAATGACTATTACGAGCCGACATTGCAAGGACGTGCGCTGTTCTATATAATAGGAATTGATGAAGACAGTACAGACGCATCGGAGGACTTGCCTGAGAAGTTTCATTATTATTGGACGATGCTGAATGACGGGAACTATCAAGGAGGTACGGATGAGGATGGAAAGAAATACCTTGAGGAGTATGAGATAACATTCCCAAGTCAGAGGATTTCGGGAAACACGAATGACAATGAGGTTGTTACGCTGTCGAAAGAAGCACAGGCGTATGGCATTCCTGGTGAGAGCGGAACAGGGTATTTGAAAGTGGAGTTCGCTGATGGCGAGGCAAATGGACTGACAATTGCTGAAAGTACGTTATCAGGGACAAGCAGAGTGATACAGTTCTTTAACGGCACATCAGGTACACAGTGGAGCGTTGATGACGGCAGTAAGGCGACAATTCTCGTAACGAAGGAAGCAGGAGGCAAGACATACAATATCGCAAGATATAAACTGACGTTCAAGAAAGAGAGTATTCCACTGACGGAGGCACAGGTTGCCGCATTGGACAAGCAGAGTGGGCTTGATGCAGATACTTGGGATAAGATGTGGTGGAAAGATTTAAGCGAGCGTGCACCATCATATTTAGCAAATTGCGAACTGCTTGACTCGTTGGTTTTCGATTATGAAGGCAGTGGATATGGAGATGATGATCTGAACAGCCGTAAGGTTTATAATGGCAATGGTGAGCGGTTCAACTATCCGTTCCCGATGGACTGGGACATCAACGGTCTTGCGTTCTATGACGGTTCATTGGATATCAATCCGTTGGGCAGTGATACAGAAACAGGTGTAGATTCTTATACC
>JAJQAR010000054.1 GCA_021203705.1 Prevotella sp.
ACGCTGTGTATCAGCGAGGGGGCGGAGATTGTGATAAATACTGACCCGAAAGATGTTTTGCAGACAATGCGTGACACTCACCCTACCTGCATGAGTGCCGTGCCCCGTTTCTGGGAAAAATTGTATGCGAGTGTCATGGATAAGTTGGACCGTGTTACTGAGTCACGTCAGAAACTGTTTCGTGAAGCTTTGGAGATTGGAAAGAAACATAACATCGACTATCTCAGCAAAGGGAAACGCCCTCCTTTGGCTCTCCGCCTGAAATACAGTTTATTCGACAGGACGCTGTTTGACATGGTGAGACGGGAGGTGGGCATTGAGCATCCGAATATATTCCCGACGGCGGGGGCGACGATATCACAAGATATTCAGATATTCGTCCACTCCATAGGGATATGCATGATTGCGGGCTACGGACTGACAGAGAGTCTTGCCACGGTGTCTATTACATATAAGGATAAACCGTTCACAGTGGGTTCGGTGGGCTTCCCTCTTAGAGGTCTTGACGTGCGGATAGGCGAAAACGACGAGATACTGCTGAAAGGTCCTACTATTACAAAGGGCTATTACAAGCGTGATGACCTTAACAGGTTGGCTTTCGATGAGGATGGCTATTTCCATACTGGCGATGCAGGGTATTTTTCCAATGGTGAACTGTTCCTGAAAGAGAGGATAAAGGACTTGTTCAAGACTTCCAACGGCAAGTATATCGCACCGCAGATGATAGAATCGAGACTGATTGTTGATAAGTTCATCGATCAGATTGCAGTGATTGCTGATGACAGAAAGTTCGTCTCTGCTCTGATTGTTCCTGAATACAGCCTGTTGGAGGAGTATGCGCGCAACAACGGCATTCTGTTCACTAATCGTAAAAATCTGTGTGAGAGTCCCAGAATTTACGCTATGATGTCGGAGCGTATAGAGACACTCCAGCAGCAGTTGGCAAGTTATGAGAAGATTAAGAGGTTCACCCTGCTGCCTGAAAGTTTCACTATGGATAGGGGTGAACTTACTAATACTCTGAAAGTGAGGCGTAAGGTTCTGGCAGAGAACTATGCCGATGTGATTGATAAAATGTAAAAATATTAAGCGTGATAACCAGGGGTGACTTTTGGTAAGTTTCATGCATTAAACGATAAAAACGACTTATGATAACGAATGAACAATTAAAAGACGTGGTGAGGCGGGCAGATGCCTTGCACCGTTATCTCGATATTGACAAGAAGAAAGTGGAGTTCGAAGAGGAACAGCTCCGCACGCAGGCACCTGACTTCTGGGATGACCCGAAACGGGCACAGGAACAGATGAAAAAGGTGAAGGACATCGGGAAATGGCTCGATGGCTATGAAGAGGTGCGCTCCTGTGTTGAAGAACTGCAACTTGCTTTCGACTTCTATCATGACGAGATGGTAAAGGAGGAGGAGGTTGATGCTGACTATGCTAAGGCGTTGAAAGCTATCGAAGACCTCGAACTGAAAAATATGCTCCGTCAGAAAGAAGACCCGATGGACTGTGTGTTGAAAATCAACAGTGGGGCTGGCGGTACGGAGAGTCAGGACTGGGCTTCCATGCTTATGCGTATGTATATGCGGTGGGCGGAGGCTAATGGTCATAAGGTTACGATAAGCGACCTCCAGAATGGTGAGGAGGCCGGTATCAAGAGTGTTACAATGGAAATTGAGGGTGGCGAGTATGCCTACGGATACCTGAAAAGTGAGAATGGCGTGCACCGCCTCGTGCGTGTCTCGCCCTTTAATGCACAGGGCAAGCGTATGACAAGTTTTGCTAGTGTCTTCGTGTCTCCATTGGTGGATGATACAATAGAGGTGTATGTTGACCCTTCTAAGGTTAGTTGGGATTTGTTCCGCTCCGGTGGTGCCGGCGGTCAGAATGTCAACAAGGTGGAGACGGGCGTGCGCCTTCGTTACCAGTATGTAGATCCTGATACTGGTGAGGAGGAGGAAATTCTGATTGAGAACACAGAAAGCCGTAAGCAGTTGGAGAACCGCAACAACGCCATGCGTCTGCTTAAGTCGCAGCTCTATGACCGTGCCATGAAGAAACGCCTTGAGGCGCAGGCTAAGATTGAGGCAGGCAAGAAAAAAATAGAGTGGGGCAGTCAGATAAGAAGTTACGTGTTTGACGACCGTCGTGTGAAGGATCACCGCACCAACTATCAGACATCAGATGTAGATGGCGTGATGGATGGCAAGATAGATGGTTTCATAAAGGCGTATCTTATGGAGTTTCCGGTGAATGAAGAAAGTTAAAAGTTAACAGTTATTATAAACCTTAAATAAAAAAGAATAAGATATGAGTGAGAAAAGTAAAATTCGCAAGGCAAAACGTGCGGAAAAACAGGAAAAGCAGGCAAAGCGGGTGGTTATGTGGATAATTGTGGCTTTGGTAATCCTCGCATTGATACTTATCGGGGCGATGATGGCAAGCTAATAGGTCATGAGTGGTCTCGAAATTGAACGTAAGTTCCTCGTTCACAAAAAAGACGAACCTTATAAAGCGGTGTCGTATGCGAGTTCCCGTATCTGTCAAGGTTATATCTGCGACGGTAAATATCCTACCGTGAGGGTGAGAATCCGTGACGATAAGGGTTACATTACTATTAAGGGAAAGAGTAACAAGAGTGGGCTGTCCCGCTATGAGTTTGAAAAGGAGATTTCTCTTGAGGAGGCTCAGCAACTGATGAAATTATGCAAACCAGAACTAATTGACAAGACCCGCTATTTAATAAGGTGTGGTTCACATGTCTTCGAGGTCGATGAGTTCTACGGCAGCAATGCAGGCTTGGTTATGGCGGAAGTAGAACTGCAATATGAAGATGAGCCTTACGACAAGCCGGATTTCATCGGTGAAGAGGTGACGGGTGATAAGCGGTTCAATAATTCGTCTCTTAGGAAAAATCCTTTTTCCGCCTGGCGCGATACTTTGCCACAAGAATACCGATAACGGCTGCAAATGTCGCTCCTGTGGCGTTGGCGGCAAAGTCGAGCCAGTCGCCACTCCTCCTGCCATTAGTACAGTATTCCTGAAGTATCTCTATGGCTCCGCTCATAAGTATGGGGGCGAGCCATGCCCATACGAAAAGCCGCATCTTGTTGAGTTTTTCGTGACATTTCTGATACTCGTACCATATCACTATGCCCGTTCCAGCATACATGGTGATGTGTGTCCACTTGTCAATGAATTTCACATTGTCGAGGGGCGTGTGGGGTGGGGTACAAAAACATAGTACCCATATTACTGCTATACAAAGACACGACAGTGGGTATCTTCTTACCACTTTGACGGCTTTTTTCATTGTTTGATGACGTTTTTGTTGTTAAAAACGTGGTTTTCATATCTTTAACCGCGCTTTTCGTGCAAAAGTAGGATATTTTTTATATTTTTGCAACTGTTATAATTGAAAATCTATATGGCGCAGTCTGAAAGGGCTAATTTCGGAAGTAAACTTGGTATTATTCTCGCTACCGCCGGTTCTGCCGTTGGCTTGGGAAACGTATGGAGGTTTCCTTACATGGTTGGGCAGAATGGTGGTGCTACGTTTATTATCATCTATGTCTGTTGCATTCTCCTTCTCGGTATTCCGTGTATGGTCAGTGAGTTTATAATCGGCAGACGGGGAGCTTCCAATATGGCAAGGGCTTATTATAAACTGTCAAAGAGTAGGTGGTGGATGCTTGTGGGCTGTCTCGGCGTCCTTACAGGTTTTCTCATCACAAGCTATTATGCGGTGGTATCAGGCTGGTGTTTCCAGTATGTTTTCGCTTCGCTTACTAATAGTCTGCATGGATCACCAGAGTTTTTCACAAGTTATTTCGTTGCATTCGAGAAAGACCCGCTAATGCCTGTCTTGTGGGCTGTCCTGTTTCTTGTCCTTACGCATTTCATCATAATCCGTGGCGTGAGGGGTGGTATAGAGAAAGCGGCGAAAATGTTCATGCCTACGCTTTTCATACTCCTCCTCGTAATCGTGGTATCATCTTGTTTGCTGCCTGGTGCAGAGAAGGGTATCGCATTCCTTTTCAAGCCGGACTTCTCCAATATCAACAGTGATATGTTCCTCGGCGCTTTGGGACAGGCGTTCTACTCGCTAAGTATCGCCATGGGATGTATTTGCACTTACGCATCATATTTCAATCGTAAAATCAACCTGATGAGGTCAGCTGTTCATATCAGTGTCATTGATACCGTGGTGGCTATCCTTGCCGGTCTCATGATATTCCCTGCTGCATTTTCGGTGGGAATAAGTCCTGATTCTGGTGCTTCCTTGGTGTTCATCACGCTACCTAACGTGTTCCACCACGCGTTTGCCAATATGCCTGTCTTGGGTTATATCGTAGCTCTTGCCTTCTTTGCCCTGCTCTCGTTGGCTGCCCTCACTTCGCTGATTTCACTACATGAGGTGAGTACGGCATTTGTGCACGAAGAATTGCATCTCAGTCGTAAGACTGCCGCTCTAATAGTTAC
>JAJQAR010000280.1 GCA_021203705.1 Prevotella sp.
CCTACTACCTGTTCTTCATTAGTGTAAAAATAGACTGGACTCATGGTCAGGCCCCAGCATGGGAGGAGATCATATCTCCTGGAATGCCCACTAAACAATATCCTAAATTATTTATGACCCAAATCTTTGTCTTTTTTTCATATTATTTTGACTTTATTACTATTACCTTAATAACACCTTAATTATACAAACATTGCATGTAAATGGCGTTTTAACAGAATATTTTCATATAAGAGACGTATCAGTCGTTCTGGCGCAGCAAGTTCATAAACTCCTGCCGTGTCTTCGCCTGATTGAACGCACCACAGAAATCACTCGTAGTGGTTATCGCATTCTGTTTCTCCACGCCCCTCATCTGCATACACAAGTGTTTAGCCTCAATCACCACCATCACACCAAGTGGTTTTAGTGTCTCCTGAATACATTCCTTTATCTGTAATGTCATACGCTCCTGCACTTGCAGACGATGACTGTAAATATCAACCACACGGGCTATCTTGCTAAGTCCTGTTATATGTCCGTTGGGTATATATGCCACGTGAACCTTTCCATAAAAAGGCAGCAAGTGATGCTCACACAGAGAGAAGAAATCGATATCCTTAACGATAACCATCTGGTTGTATTTTTCCTCAAACAAGGCATCGAGGAGCACCTTATGCGCATCTTGCAAGTAGCCACGAGTAAAAACCTGCATGGCCTTCGCAACACGCATTGGAGTTTTCAGCAATCCATCACGCCCTGTGTCCTCACCCAAGAGTTCTATTATCCTCTTGTAATGAGACGCCAATTCGTCAAGACCTTCACGATATTCTGTTTCGGGGTTCATTTTCTATCAGTTAGCTACCGTTATCTTTCCTTTCACTATGCAAGCATCGTTGTAACCCATAGCCTTTATGTCTTTCAGCACATTGTCCGCCTCCTGGTAAGTCTTGAAATTTCCCACACGACAAATCCAACGAGGAGAATAAAAATGGACGTAGATAGGCAGTTCGGGGTATTTTGACTTCACCGCTCGTCCTATTTTTTCCGCATTGTTCCTGCCATCACGAGTATTCCCACCAGAATACACCTGAACACGATAGCCCGTCATAGTAGTACTGTTACGCATCACTTTCTTGTCCGTGTTCACGGTGGTATTATCCGTATACGACTGTTCCGGCTTCACCACAGCAGCAGTCTCCTTTCCTGTATTGCCAGCTGGTTTTACCGCACTGTTCGATGGGGTGGAAGACGACTTCTCTGGAACCACACTTGCACTCTGTTGAGGTTGAGTCTGCGTCGGAGTGGAAATCTCAAGTTTTGCAATATTTACCAATTCATCAATATCCTTGCTCTGGTTGACCGTGACAACACCCTCCCCTGCCTTCTTCGCTCTCAAGACATCGAGGAATGACTGTGCGCTAAGTTGTGAGGCAAGCAGTGATATGAAAAACAACAGTACGGCAAATCGTTTCATTTATTTCAGGTTTATAGTTTTTATAGAACGATAAAGAATTTTACTGTTTATGCTCATGTAAAGGAGAATTTGCGGGGACTTTCCATGAAAGAAACTCCACCGGCAATTCTCCTTTTCAATATCAAATCAATTCATTACCATGCATTTACGATGCCAAGAAAATCAGCTGCTTTCAGGGATGCACCACCGATAAGACCGCCATCGATGTCTGGTTTTGAGAACAGTTCCGGAGCGTTGCTTGCCTTGCAACTGCCACCATAGAGGATTGATGTCTCATCAGCCACTGCCTGTCCGTATCTTCCGGCGATGATACTGCGGATATATGCCTGTATCTCCTCTGCCTGATCAGATGTTGCCGTTTTGCCCGTACCGATAGCCCAGATAGGCTCGTATGCTATGATAATATTCTTGAATTCCTCCTCAGAAAGGTTGAAAACGCTGCCTTCAAGCTCCATCTTTACAACCTCGTTCTGCTTGTTTGCCTCACGCTCCTCAAGACTCTCGCCGATGCAGAAGATTACCTTCAAGCCGTTCTTAAGGGCAAGCAACACCTTCTCCTTCAATATCTCCGGAGTCTCGCCATAATAGCCACGACGCTCAGAGTGACCGAGGATAACATACTGTGCACCTGTACTCTTAACCATTTCTGCTGAGACCTCACCTGTATATGCTCCCTTCTCCTTGTCTGCACAATTCTCTGCACCAAGACCAACAACATTCTGATCTATCAATTGAGCAACGCTTGCAAGGTGAATGAACGGAGTACAGATAACTACATCGCAATTTGGCTTACTGTTCTTCAATGTCTCGTTAAGCTCCTTTGCGAGGGCGATACCGTCTTGCAGGTTCATGTTCATTTTCCAGTTACCTGCTACAATTTTCTTTCTCATTTTCTTTTTGCCTTTTAAAAGTTGATATATCTTATTGGATTTTCTCTTGTTCTTAATCCAAACAGTGAAATGCCATGTCCGGTCAGCTATTGCGAGTAGCAGCAACGGCAGGATGTACCACAGCAAAACCTTTGACAACTTGCGTGCTAACGATTCTTTCTGTATGCTGCCATACTGTGTTTTCTCAAGACTACCCGAATTTAGTTCGAGCTTGGGCAGATCGTTGCAACTCCATTTTCCATATACCACCCCATCTTTTAGGAGCAGCAGTCCAGGATTGCTTCTAATCACAGTTTTCAGCGTTGTCTCGTCGGTAAGGAAAAAATCATATTCTGCCCCCGTGGTGTCGCGCCAATATTGTATCGCCTTCTCCGTACTCGCCGTAAGCGCATAGAACGGATATCCGTATGCCTTGCTGTACTCATATAGCATCTCTATGTCACCGAAAGTAGAATCATCGGCATCCTCAAGATGAGGCGACACAAGTAGAAATGAATAGCCCTTATAGTTGAGCACGCTGTCGGTGATGTCTTCACTATAGTCGAGCGTCTGTATCGAGAAATCATGTATCGGAGGGACATATCCCTTAGATAACTGCACCGTCTTACTGTCAATGAACGTCCATGTGGAATCCGGATAATCATCAAGGGTAAATTCCTTGCGAACACCGTCTTTTTCCAATATGAAAGTCGTCTCAAACTGCGGTCCCTTCTCGCCTTCCGGTATCTCCATACCAGCTTTTATATCTGCTCCGACATGATACGGACGGAAATCGAATGGCGGCAATGTATAAAGACTCCTGCCTGCTGAGAACAGAATGAAAAACACCGTATATGCCACCACTATCGCCTGATTGGAACGACTTATGAAGCGAGGCATTGCCAACGGTCGGAAACAGAGCAATATGGCTGCTATCAGGAGAACGATGTTCTTATAGAACGACTCCCAGTTGGTAAGCACCACAGCATCACCGAAACACCCACAGTCTTGTATTGGATTGCCCACCGCCAACCATAGTGTCAACGGTGTCATCACACACATAAACAGCAGTACAAGTCGTGAAACGAGCCGCCGCCCTACTGCAAAGAGCACGAACACTCCAAGACAGAACTCCAATGCTCCGAGGAACACAGCCAACACCACCGTAACGTATGTAGGGACATACTGTGCTATGTGCACCACTTCGAGATAGTCCTCTATCTTGTAGTTCGTACCAAGAGGATCTATCGACTTGACATAACCGGAGAAGATGAATGTTACGGCAATCACCAAACGGCATAGGTTGACTACTATTCCAAGAATCAGTTTCTTAACGTTCATCTCCCTGTGTGAGTTTTATCACCCCGAATACTGAATAGTTGATTATATCCATATAATTGGCGTCGATGCCTTCTGACACGATGGTTGCTCCTCCGATGTCCTCTATCTCCTTCACACGCTGTATCTTCGTCAAAATGAAATCCGTGTAACTGCTTACCCTCATTAACCGCCATGCCTCGTCGTAATCGTGATTTTTCCTCAACATCAATTTTAACGCATCGTTGGCATGGCGGTCGTACATCGCTAATGCCTCCTCATTGGTGATGTCGGGAGAATCCACAAAACCTTTCTCAAGCTGGATAAGTCCTATAAGTCCGTAGTTTATCAGACCGATGAACTCGCCTCTTATCCCCTCGTCAACGAGTGCCTCGCCCTTTGTCTCGATACTCCTGATACGCTTTGCCTTGATGAATAGCTGGTCGGTGAGTGATGACGGGCGCAGAATACGCCAGGAAGGGCCATAGTCGTGCAATTTCTTTGCAAAAAGCTCACGACATTCGGCCAACGCCTCCCTGAACTGTTCCTCTGTATTGATTATAGAGTTTGACATTTCCCTCTTTGCGGATATTCACTGCAAAGTTACTAATTTTATTTGAGAAAAAAGTAAACGACTTTAATTTTATCTGTGCGTATTTGTTTTCGCCATTGCATTATCCAAAATTTTTCAAAAGAATGTCTCTTGCCTCCCACAATTGTAAAGGCATAATATAGGAAAAGAGCAGACCGCAAGATGCTGCCCGCTCCTTTTCCTCTGGTAATTATAATTTACAATCCCTCTTTATTTCCTAACAAGTTTGCTTCCGTCCTGGAT
>JAJQAR010000357.1 GCA_021203705.1 Prevotella sp.
TTCCTGACATCTTTCAGGATACCTTACTGGATTGAAATAAGAAGGATTTTTACACAGCCCGATAAGTGTGGCAGCCTCCGTAAGTGAAAGGTCTTTCGGATCTTTGTTGAAATACACCGAAGAAGCCGTTTTTATGCCCACAGCATTGTGGAGGAAGTCAAAGTAATTGAGATACATTGTTATTATCTCATCCTTTGTGTAGAAACGTTCCAATTTTACGGCAATCACCCACTCTATCGGTTTTTGCAGCAATCGCTCCACTGTACTGGCTGCCGTACCTGAATAGAGCTGCTTAGCCAACTGCTGTGTTATCGTGGACCCGCCACCGGCGTTTTTCTGTCCTAACAGACCGCGTTTCACCACAGCACGTGTCAAAGCGATGAAGTCAATTCCGGAATGTTCGTAAAATCTCTCATCCTCTGTCGCAACAAGAGCCTTCACGATATACGGGGAAAGGTCATTGTAGTCAACGTGTACCCTATTCTCACGGTTGAAATTGTATGTTCCCAAAATCTTTCCGTCAACGGAGTAAACCTGCGATGCATACCGGCTTATCGGGTTTTGCAAATCCTCTAAATCAGGCATGTAACCTATCTTGCCCGACCAGATGAAATAGAATGCTGTTGCCGCCAAAATAACGACAAAGCAAAGCAATCCCCACAATACACGTACAAATATTTTCCTCATCAGATTGCAGAAAGATTTAAACTTATGCAAAATTACTACTTTTCTTTTGATTAGACTGCCATAAATTGGAAAATAATCACTAACTTCGCACTCGAAAAGAAATCATTTAGTTTAATGGGAAAACGTAATTTTGTTACCATTGCCGACCTGTCGAAAGAGAAAATCCTTTATATGATAAGGCTGGCACAGGAATTTGAAAAACATCCAAACAGAGAAATTCTTAAGGGAAAGGTTGTCGCTACCCTATTCTTCGAACCATCTACACGCACCCGCCTCAGCTTTGAGACGGCAGCCAACCGTTTAGGCGCACGTGTGATAGGATTTACCGATGCGAAAGTTACAAGTGCCACAAAGGGTGAAACCCTGAAGGACACTATTATTATGGTATCTAACTATGCAGATGTCATAATAATGAGGCATTTCGTTGAGGGTGCTGCTCAATATGCCAGTGAGATTGCTCCTGTACCGATAATCAACGCAGGTGACGGTGCTCACCAACATCCATCGCAGTGTATGCTCGACCTTTATTCCATTTACAAGACTCAGGGAACATTGGAGAACCTTGACATCTGTCTTGTGGGAGACTTGAAATATGGCAGAACGGTGCACTCCCTTTTAATGGCAATGCGCCACTTCAATCCCACATTCCATTTTATCGCTCCGAAAGAGTTGGCAATGCCTAACGAATACAAACTCTATTGCAAGGATCATGGCATAAAATTCATTGAGCATACGGCATTCAACGAGAAGATAATCGGTGAGGCTGACATCCTTTATATGACCCGCGTACAAAAGGAAAGATTTTCAGACCTGATGGAATACGAAAAAGTCAAGGATGTTTATATCCTTAAAAACGACATGCTTTGTAATGCAAGAGAGAATATGAAGATATTGCACCCTCTGCCACGTGTCAATGAGATAAATGTTGATGTGGACTCCAATCCGCATGCTTACTATTTCCAACAGGCTCTGAACGGTCTCTATGCCCGTGAAGCGATGATTTGCGATGTTCTCGGAATTACGGAAGAAGAGATTGTCAACGACAAGACGATAATAGGATAAATTTAATTTACATAGACAACATAAATGAACAAGAAAGAACGTTTGGTGGCTGCCATAGATAATGGTACGGTAATTGACCATATACCTTCCGAAAAGACATACGAGGTGGCGAACATTTTGGGACTGCAAAACCTGAAAACTGTCGTAACCATCGGTTATAATTATATGTCGAAGAAAATCGGAACAAAGGGTATCATCAAGGTTGAGGACAAATTTTTTACCGATGAGGAAATATCGAGATTGTCAGTAGTTGCTCCTAATGTGGTACTCAGCATAATAAAGAACTACGAGGTTGTGGAGAAAAAGACTGTCGTAGTTCCTGATGAGATAAGGGGCATTATAAAGTGCAAAAATCCGATGTGTGTCACCAACAACGAACCGATGGACACGGTTTTCAACGTGATTGACAAGGAAAAGGGCATAATTAAATGCCGCTATTGCGAGAAGGAGCAGAACATCTTCAAAGTGACGCTTGTTTAAGTGTATTTTTACGTTAAATAAGGCGTGTTTTGGCATTGTCAAAATTATTATCATTAATTTTGCAAAGGAATAAAACTCAAAGAAATAAATTCAAATAAAATGGAAAGAGATCAAGTACTTTTTGACCTTATTGAAAAAGAACACCAACGTCAGTTGAAGGGCATAGAACTTATTGCCTCAGAGAACTTTGTGAGTAATGATGTAATGGCGGCCATGGGCTCATGGCTCACCAACAAATATGCAGAGGGCTATCCTGGCAAGCGTTACTATGGCGGTTGCGGTGTGGTTGACCAAGTGGAGTCGTTGGCTATTGAGCGTGTAAAGAAACTGTTCAATGCGGAATTTGCCAATGTGCAGCCCCACTCCGGCGCACAAGCCAACGCAGCTGTATTACTTACAGTGCTTAACCCTGGCGATACATTTATGGGCCTAAACCTCGCTCATGGCGGTCACCTTTCTCATGGCTCTGCCGTAAACACATCTGGTATCCTTTATCATGCTATCGGTTATGACCTTAACAGGGAAACAGGGCGTGTTGATTATGACCAGATGGAGCAGTTGGCATTGGAACACAAACCGAAACTGATTATCGGTGGCGGTTCTGCATATAGTCGTGAATGGGATTACAAGCGCATGCGTGAGATTGCCGATAAGGTTGGTGCTATCCTGATGATCGACATGGCTCACCCTGCCGGTCTTATTGCTGCTGGATTACTTGACAACCCTGTTGAATATGCTCATATTGTAACATCTACGACACACAAGACGTTGCGTGGTCCTCGTGGCGGTATCATTCTTATGGGTAAGGACTTTGAAAATCCTTGGGGCAAGAAAACGCCGAAGGGTCAGATAAAGATGATGAGCCAGTTGATTAACAGTGCTGTATTCCCTGGCACCCAGGGTGGCCCGTTGGAGCATGTAATTGCTGCCAAGGCTGTTGCTTTCAATGAGGCTTTACAACCTGCGTTCAAGGAGTGGGCAAAACAGGTCAAGAAGAATGCTGCTGTTTTGGCAGACGAGATGATCAAGCGTGGATTTACCATCGTAAGTGGCGGTACAGATAATCACTCTATGCTCGTTGACTTGCGCTCTAAATATCCTGATCTTACTGGTAAGGTTGCAGAGAACGCTCTTGTTGCTGCTGATATCACAGTCAACAAGAACATGGTTCCTTACGACAGTCGCAGTGCTTTCCAAACATCTGGTATCCGTCTCGGTACCCCTGCAATCACCACACGTGGCGCAAAAGAGGACCTTATGATTTTAATTGCCGACCTTATTGAGGAGGTTCTCAACGCTCCAGAGGACGAGAACGTAATTGCTTCCGTCCGCCAGAAGGTCAACGACACAATGAAAAACTATCCATTGTTCGCATATTGATTAAATCAACATATAATGATATCGGTCTTGCAACTAATGTGAAAACTCACAGGTTGCAAGACCGATTTTGTATATCTTACAATTCTATAGTATAGTACTTAGCAACTCGATTGCAAAACGATGTAAACCGTCATTTATTCGTTCCACTTGTCGTTTTCGTGGTTTTGAGCGATTATTAAGATATGCAGACAATTGTTTCTGATTTATCCCTGTAATCCTTTCAAGTCCTGCCAATGACATACAATCCTTGAAATATCGTAGAAAACTTTGTGGGTCAAGTTTGAAAACAAGCTCATATTCTCCACGGATTTGTTTAGGCCAACGTTCTTCTGGCAGTTTTTTCTTTATAAGCCTTATTGCTTCTTCAGTATCCTTCTTTACGGCATCAATACTGTCTCCTGCCGCATATATACCATCACAATTCTCCGAATAAGCATCGTAGAAATCCTTAGTTTTCTCCACCATCATAATAATCTTTTCCATTCCTCTGTATGCTTTTATTTGCATAAATGATTGATTATTGATAATTCACGAGGATCAACATAGCCATCACATTTTGCCATATCCATAAAAATGTTTTTTGAATACGATTTCACCTCATCACTGAATGTAGAAAAGACTTTGGATAAACTATCCAAATCCAAACTTTCAGTATGGTCAAATTCATCTAAACTAAGTTCAAAATCACTGAAAATTTTATCTAAAAAAGCCACCTCTTCTGGCATAATAACAAGGTCTGCTTTCATTATCAAAATCAGGATATGAAATATAGTCCGTTTCTCGTCAATTGTTAGATTCATCTTATTTTACGTTATTTTTAAAAAATGTGTCGTATTTTGTATTGCCAATATTGATAA
>JAJQAR010000167.1 GCA_021203705.1 Prevotella sp.
GCCATTCTTCCGCCTCTGGATCATCATCACCTGTACCAAGTGTCAACTTGAATACCTTCGGCAGGGAGACATTGAAACGGTATGACCTGTTACGCTTGACATCGTAATCTGAACCTTCCACAACAGTACCCTCTTTATATTCAGCGAAAGATATTGTGCCAGGACTATAACCATTTTCAATGTATTCATTTGTATATTTGTCATCACCCTCCTCATCACCATCACATTTGACTTTGTATTGAATTTCGCATTTCGTTACACCTTCAGTTTTATTGTCATATTCAGGAACGTATGCTATCCAAATACTACTGTCATTTGTTTCGATAGGTACCTGGTACATATTGATTGTAGGTGTAGTAGTGCCTGATTGATCATCATTGTTATCATCTATAAGATGCAAATCCTCAACAAAGTAAGTTACTTCTGTTTCATCATCTTCATTATCTTGATCATTAGCATCTCCCTCGTCTACTTCATCACTTTCCTTTTGATCGTTCATGTAATCTTTTTCTGTATATACACCATACGGAGCGCAATAGCCAATAGCATTATAGTGAACGAGCTTCACCTCGGTAAGGTCAGGATAATATGTTGTCCTTGTTCTTTCCTTTGTTTTAGAGACATTCACGACGGTAACCTTTGCCATGGCACGAAGGAGGTTGATTTTACCCAAATTCACTTCATTATCTGAAATTGTAACATCATCATCATCCAATAACGTTATTTTCTTCACTCCATAGAATGGGATATACTTGCCTTTATAACCATCAGTAGCATCTGGTTCAAGATAATCAAATGTAGCGGTAAAGTTGGTATTGGTAACTTTTAAACTACTACTGCCGGTGCAGAGATCGTCTATGGTTGTACTACTCGTGAAATCAGCATCATCTGGGTATTCATCCCAGTTGGCGATGAAAACCACGATAAAGCCGTCTTTATAAGTGTTTAATGTCTCGATGTCAGAGTTAGAGAGTGTACCGGAGACTGTATACGATGCCTGACTGCTGCTCTTGTCGGGTTTGGATAACGTACCATTATTGAAAGACATGATATATTTATGGTCAGTCGCGTCGAAGAAATAAACCTTGTAGCTTGCAGCATTTGTGCCGTAACCCTTTATATCATTTTCATTGGCATCACCCGTTGCCGTATCTTCCGAATCACCCTCACCACGTGTGGAGACGGTGAAATTCACATTCACGGGAGAAGAAGCATCGGCGATGTCCGACAGGTCGGAGAAATCGTCACTGAACGAGCATGAGGTCAATGCGCAGGCGGTGATGAACAGCAGCAGTGAAAATATTTTGTTTTTTGCCATAGAAATCTATATTTATTTTATTTTTCGCCAATGTAGGGTCCCAATGTTCCAGCAATGATTTTTTCTTTTTTTATTTTTATTATACGCCCCACTGGGGGGCGTTGGCCTCGATAAATCGGACCCCTACAGTGGGTATCATTACAAATCCGACGACTGAAGGACGATGCGCCATGAGTTGATGTAGATGCAGGTGTTCATCCAACGGTAGCCCTCGTCGAGGAAGAAAGTCATTTCGTAATTGTCTTGTCGGTCGAGGAACTCCTGGTCGTCCATGTCTGGATTGGTGAGGCTTTTCAGCATAAGAGCGTACTCCACAAGCGGGATGGAGAACACCGTCTCGCCTGTCTCCGTGTTCGTAACTGTAAGGCGTGTGTCTTGTCCCTTCACGAGACGCGCTACTGTAATTTGTGCGAGAGCCGACGGGTAACTCGTGCGTGTCGCCTTCAAAGCCGCAGGGACGTCAGAACCGTTGTCGGTGTCTGCAGCGATAGAATCAGTGGGTGTTATATCCTCGTTGTCAGTTTCGGTGGAGAAGCTCCAGTCAAGATCAGCATCACCCTGCGCCACGTTCCACGCATAGTAAGTGATTGTCTCGTCAGGCAGCAGACTGTTGTCCCAGTCCATCTTGCCGTTGGCGGCGGTTATTGAGAATGTGAACTTGTTGGTATCGAGCATCTCGCCGGTGAGTTGCTGCAGCACCACGGTAACATCGTTGGTGTTCTTCACCAGCGGCAGGGTATAGTAGTAAGTGCCGGGAGCGGTGGGAAATTCCACGTCAGCGGCATAGCCGTGGAACAGGCCATCAAGGTCGCTATACACGAGGGCATTGCGTTTAGTGTCGTATTGTCGGTTGAGAGTACAGGTCAGTTCAGAGCCGAACACCGAGTTGGCGATTGAGAAGGAACCCTTGTCGGTGGTGCCTCCCCAGGCAAGAAGGCTGTATGTGCCCTGCTCCACGTCAACGTCCATGGTGTAGTCGTCATCGGCGAGTGCGCTGCCCGCATCGGTATTCTTCCATACCACCTCGCCCGACTCATCGATGAGGTAGAGGGTAATGCTGTTGACCTCGTGAGCGAAGGCATCGGCATATTTCATGTTGTAGTTGTCGCGGAATTTCACCTTGTAGTGAACGGCGCAGTCGCCCTCACCATCATAGATCGTACTGTCACAGGCGCATAACACCATGCAGCAGGTTACTGCCGTCAGCAGACTTGTTACTGCCATCCTAAGTTTTGATTTTATATTCATAACAATATATTTTTTCTACTATCGGTTCTTATTTTTGTTCTTCAGGGATTGTAACGTCAATGAACTCCTCACCGTTGTTGATTGTCTCCTCTTTGTTGCTCCACAAAGCACTGAGACCGGTCAGACTTGTACCTTTGGTGTATTCTGGCACAATGACAATATTCGTATCATCTCCCACAGGAGTACCAAGATTATTAACCGCCGTAATCTTTACGGTATAATGGTTGTTACGCACAACACCGTATTCTCCCTGTTGGATGGTGGTACCGACCTGGTAATTCGAGTGCTGTATAGGAAGGCTGTAATACATCAGACCTTCAGAGTTGCCAGTACTCCTTTCAAGATGAACGTTTTTCTCTTGTTCAGAATCATACTCCCACGCCCTTGCCTTTATCAACACGCAGGTGAGAGAGGTTGATGTTCCGTCCTCAATAATTTCGCCATCTCCTGCTTTATTAGTATTCTCAGGACAATAACCATCACCATTATAAAGAGAGTGGAGTTCGGAGTCATAATAATCATCAAGACTAACGTATTTAACACACTGACTTAACCAATCATTTGGATCTTCACTATTCTCTTGCAATGGGGTATTTCCTTGAGTGTTATCTGTAGGATAATCATCTAGACCGTAATAATAAGATTTTGCCCAGTAGCAACGGGGGGCAGTATCACTATTCCAGTCTGACCATGGGTCAGTAGATGTCCATGTCTCATCCAAATTCTTGAACATATACGAATCCCTTGCCACGGCATTGAGCTTCCAGCCTAAGAGTTCAACATATTGTGCAGGATTTTCGTTGACTTGATATACTGGATTAGTTGTCTCATCTATAGATGTAGTATTGTCAGCAGTCAAATTCACAGTAACCTTTGCTGCGAGACGCTCAACGGGGATTTGCAATGCATCGGTTGCGGTTACACTTGACATTTCATCGGCAGTAACAAAGTATGATGGATCAATTTCGGTATAGAATTGATATAGAACATTTGGATAAGGTGCACCTTTTGTTGGAAGATACGTTGAGGAGCTCATCACGAAATTATTTGTAGTGCCGATGTCGGAATCCAGCGTCAGCATATCCTCAAGTTTCGTGGCAAATGTAAAATTTGCAGGCTGGTTCACTATCGCCACCACATATTTGGGATATGACTTTTCCGTAAGACCGGTAAGCACAACGAGCTTCGTACTCTGTACGTCTATATTAGTATCATCATTCTCATTCCAGTCTGTCGTAGCATTAGGATCTATCTCACCATGCGTGATGTAATTGCCGTTTGCATCATAGAAATAGAAATGAATATCTGAGGTATAATTATCATTATCAAGAGTTGCCAGAAGCAAAGGATTATCACCCTTCGTCACTATTACCGGAAGATATACCTCCCCGTCATCCAACGATGTCGTGGAGACCTCATCCCAGGGCTCATCAAAGGAGCAAGACAATATGATTAGACATGACAGCATGCTCCCTATGACTGCCGTGACTTTTCGTAATATTCTTTCTGTATTAATTATTCGTACCATATTGTCAAGTAAAAGTTTACAGTTAATAGTTTCACCCACGTGTAGGGTCCCGATTTATCGAGGACGTTGCCCCTTAGGGTAATTTTCCGATTAAGCGAGCGCAGAGCCGAACTTGTTCGAGTTATGCAGAGCGTTAGGAAAATCAGCAAAGCTAAATCACACGCAAGCAAAATCGCTTTTTTTATTTTGCGCCAACGGCGCATTGTATTTTGTCACGAACTTACGTTCGTTGTGATGTTTCAATTTAAGTTTAAAGACCGAAGTCTTTGATTGCCCATTTTTCTTCCAGTGCCGGAATGTGGCTGGACATTGCACATATTTTTCTTTTTTAATCCAGTCGGGCGGGTTGCGCCCGACTG
>JAJQAR010000071.1 GCA_021203705.1 Prevotella sp.
GCAGTGCCTGTACAATAACTGACATCAACTGTGATATCGCCATAGTGAAAGTTAATACCGAAACTGGCTCCCACGTTTCAAAAATAAGAGTGAAGAAATAATTCTTCACTCTTATTTTTCATTACCCCTAACGCCATCCGCCGCCAATGTAGGGTCCCAATTTATTGAGGACGTTGCCCCCTCAAGGGCAAATACACACACGCAAATTTCAAGCAAGTACTCAAGCAAACTCTCAAGCAAGTACTCAAGCAAAATCGAACTCTTAATTCTTAATTCTTAATTTGCGAAGCACCGCTGCTTTTTGCGTTTTTCCGTCCATATACACCGTCAACGGCTCATCAAATCGTACATGGCGGATAAATTCCGTCTCATACACTGCAGGCATGGCATCGAGAATATCTTTTCGGTATATCGGACTTGTCTTTTGCGTTTCCGCACCGTGCGTACTCGCTGTGTCGATAGTAAGATACCCTACTCCGAATGATGTCAGGTTATGGAAGAAATGCGTGCCCTGTGACGGGTCAACAGGATAATTTGGCAAACGCAACTCTATTATCACACGTGCCGAACTGATATGCGGCCATTTCACGGGGATGCCGAGCCATGCGTCGCTTGACCCCCACCTGCCCGGTCCACACAGTATGTACGGGATGTTGTCGGCTGTCATTTTCCTGTTCAGTTGCTCTATCTCCATTGCAATGCGTGGATTATTTGCGGCATTGAATGTCGGATCGGTCTTTACATAAATCACATCGGTAATTCCTTCAATAGTTCCATTGCCGAGTGATGATGCCGTCCTTACAAGACAACTCTTTTCGTCCAAACTGTCAATGTCCTGCGTCACTATCGCACTGTTGTCCGCCGTCGGACGGATCTGCAACAGATAGAAGTCGCCAGAATAATCGTCATTAACGTTGCAGACAAACTCTATTTCCACATTGTGCTTCATTGCATCGGTTGCCATGCGCATGGTGTTGCGCAACAGTTCCGGCAATGGGAACAGCTCGTATTTCAACAGTCCCGCGAATGATATCACCTTCCTGCCGCCCTCATATATGCCGTCGCGTATCACGTTGTCATACGGGTCGTAGGTGGATGCCACTGTTTTCAATGCTCCGTCTATCTCCGCCTGTTTTACCTTCATTCGGCGGATATTGAAACCGTCATCTGTCTTGAAGTCCTCATCAAGCGTATGGGTGTCAAGGGCGTAATATATCGTCTGGGTCTGCTTTAGCGTCGTCTCCACATCAGACAGTTGGAGTACTGACTTTGGATGATACGGACTGACACGCAGGGCGACACCACCCTCAACAATGTACTTACCCAAACCGAAGGCGAGTTCCACAACACCCTCCTCCGCTTTCTCGTCGTTTATCGGATAGTAGTTCAATGACCGCAGTACTCCACTGACATTGGGATAATAGTAATCACCGTGCTGCCGCCCTACTACCTCCTGCATTACAACTGCCATTTTCTCCTCATCAATAAGGTTGCCCGTGGCTGTCATGTAGGCTTTCGATGCGGTATAGAATACGGAGGCATACACGCCCTTTATCGCAGCTGCCAACATACGCAATGTCTGCTGGCGGTCTTGCATATTCGGTATCATATATGTGGAATATACTCCCGCAAACGGCTGGTAGTGGGAATCCTCCAACAGGCTCGATGAGCGTATCGCTATCGGCGTGTCGATGGCATCAAAAAACGTAAGGAAGTCCTCTATAAAGAAATCGGGTAACTGGGCTTTGAGGAACGCTTTCAGTATCGTCTCATCATCAGCCTGACTTAACGCTATCTCATACAGGTTGTTGTCCTCCATGAAACGGTCGAAGATGTCTGTGCAGAGCACCACCGTCTTAGGTATCGTTACCTCCACTTTATCCGTCGGCGATATGTTCTCATGGGTGTTCAATATATTGTCAAGGAACGCAAGACCTCTTCCCTTGCCTCCCAATGAGCCTTCTCCGATCCTTGCGAAGTGGGCGTACTTGTCGAACTTTGCCCTGTCGAACACTGCCACCACTCCCCTGTTCTTTATCCTGCGGTATTCCACTATCGCATCGAAGATTATACGCCGGTGCTCGTCAACGTCAGGCAACTTGTGCCATGTTACGTTTTTCAAAAATTCTGATACGGGGAATATCGCTCTCGCTGACAACCAACGGCTTACGTGGTTGCGGCTTACGTGATACAGCATCGAGTCGTATGGGATATCAAATACGCTGTCCTGCAATTCTTTCAATGTTCTAACCCTCGCCACTTCCTCGTGGGTTTTCGGGTCACGGAAAATGAAATCACCGAAACCGAAATGTTCCTCCATCACCTGACGCAGGTCAAGGCTCATCGTCTTGCTGTTCTTGTCAACAAAGTGGAAACCGCTTTTCTTCGCCCTCACTGAATTTGACGACTCACTCGACTGCAATATCAAAGGTATGTATTCATCGTTGGCACGTATCTCTGTAAGCAGGTCGAAACCTGCATCGTGGTTGTGCTTGCCGTCACGGTTGAAACTGCAATCACTGATTACACCAAGTATATGGTTCTGATATTGGTGGTATAGTTCTATTGCCTCCTCATAGTTGCGTGCGAATGCCACCTTCGGTCTTCCTCTCATCCTCAGCATCTCGTTATGCGGGTTGAGAGCCTCCTTCACGAAATTGTTGCTCTGCTTGAGTATAAATGAATAAAGGGCTGGCAACAACGATGACGAGAAACGTATGCTGTCCTCTACCAACAGTATCATCTGCACGCCGCCCTCCAATATGTCGTTGCGCATGTTCATCTTGTCCTCTATCAACTTGATAATCGACAAGATAAGGTTCACGTCGCCCATCCAACAGAATACGTAATCAAACAGACTAAGGTCTTCGTTCTCCATACGGCGCGTTATACCGTGTGAATATGGCGTAAGAACAACGCAAGGCAAGTGTGGATAGTCTTTTTTCACGCCTCTGGCAATCTCGAAAGCATCATTGTCGGCATTTCCAGGCATACATATTATAAGATCATAATGATACTGCCTCAACTTCATATATGCCTCCTCCAGCGTACTCACCTGAGTGAATGTCGGCGGATAGAACATTCCCAACATGGCGTACTCATTGAATACCCGCTCCTCTACCCTGCCGTCATCGTTCAATATAAAAGCATCGTATGGGTTGGCTACTATAAGCACGTCGCAAATGCGCATTGTCATAAGGTTCTTGAATGTCACGTCCTTTAAATAGAACGTACTCCACTCTTTCATCGCCCCTGTTCTTGTCGTCATAAAATCAATATTGCTTTTTAATATGGTTCAATATGCTGCAAAGATATATAAAAAACTTGTAATACCGCCTCTTTTGAAAACTTATTGAATTTCATCCAACTTCACAATTTATCTTAAAATATGGTAGAATTTCTTATCTTTTTTTGCTTATTATTCATTAAAATGTTAAATTTGCAAAATTAGATTTTCTTAATATCCTTTTAAAATTACATACTCATGAACAACCATTCACGTATTTTTTCCACAGTGGCTCTCTTTGCAGCCGCACTTGCCACAAGTAACTTGACTTATGCGCAGGACAGTATTCCTGATAACACATTGCCGACAATGAACGAATGGCACGACTTGGAGGTCAACGAGATAAACAGGTTTCCTTTGCATACAGACTTTTTCGCTTACGAGACTACACAGAAAGCATTGGAGGGGAATAAGGAGAAATCTGACAACTATCTCTCTCTCGACGGCATCTGGAAATTCAAATGGGTGGATATTCCCGCACAACGCCCTACTGATTTCTTCACTACGGAATATGATGATTCTTCATGGGGAACAATACCGGTACCTGGAATTTGGGAGCTCAACGGTTATGGCTCGCCTGTTTATGTGAACAGCGGTTTTGCCTGGAAAGGTCAGTATGAGACTAACCCTCCCTACCCTCCTACTCAAAAAAATCATGTCGGCTCCTACCGACGCACAATAACTATCCCTGAAAACTGGCAGGGGCGCACCGTGATAGCTCATTTCGGTTCGGTAACGTCTAATATCTATCTTTGGGTGAACGGCTCTTTCGTGGGATATGCTGAGGACAGTAAGGTAGCTGCGGAGTTTGACATCACCGATTACGTGCATGAGGGCGACAACCTCATAGCATTCCAGACATTCCGCTGGTGCGACGGCAGCTACTGCGAAGATCAGGATTATTGGCGGCTTAGTGGTGTGGGCAGACATTGCTATCTTTACAGTCGTAATACTGATTTTCATGTTGACGACATCAGGGTGACAGCAAACCTTGATAGCGCATACCAAAATGGCTCTCTGAAAATTGACATGAAGGCAGTGGGTGACGTGGACATCTCCATGCGCCTTATTGATGCAGATTTAAAGACGGTGCTCCAAACGGATCTTGTCGGTTGTAATGATATGGTAAC
>JAJQAR010000080.1 GCA_021203705.1 Prevotella sp.
GTTTGCGAAGATATTCGAGGGGAATGTCTGCACGGCGTTGTTCAACTCCTTTGTTGCGGAATTGAAGAATCGGCGTACTGCGGCGAGTTTGTTCTCTATGTCAGAAATCTCACTTTGCAGTTGCAAGAAATTCTGATTGGCTTTCAGTTCAGGATATGCTTCGAGAGAAATTTTCAGACCAGCCAATGCACTTGACAAGGCGTTTTCGGTTTTTATCTTGTCGTTTATTGTCGTCGCCCCCATTGCAGCGGCACGCGCATCAGTAACTTTCTGTAGAGTCTCGCGCTCATGCGTGGCATAGCCCTTCACCGTTGAGACGAGTTGAGGCACGAGGTCGTGGCGTTGTTTCAACTGAACGTCGATGTTTGCGAAGGCATTTTCACGGTTGTTTCTCAATTTAACCAAGCTGTTGTACAGGCTAACGCACCAGATGACGAGCAGTACGACAACCACTAAAATTATAATTCCTGTTGTTGACATAGTTATAAAATTTTGTTTTCATTATAATAATTTACAAATATAATGCCAATTTCCGAAATATCTTCGATTATTAAGAAATATGTGTAACTTTTTACTTTTTTTAGATAGTTTTACTGACATATTTGCGTTTTTCCTGCCATAAAAAGAAAAAGCTCCGCAACTTACAGACTGTTGTCCGATTGTTACAGAGCCTTTTGTTGATTTTATAGTGCTTATTTAAGCAACTTCATCACCTTGTTATAGTATCGCTGCGTAGCTTTTACGCTGTATCTCTGACCACCATTCCAAGAACGTATCGCTTTCTCAACGTTATTTTCCGGGTTGTAGTGAAGCTGTATAAGAATGAACATCTCCTTAGACTTCTGAACGTTAAAGCGGTCAGCCAACGTGTATCTTTTCTTGCTATTCCTCTTTTCGAGAATATTGTTACATTCTGTTACCAAAATGGGGGATATTTGCATTGCTCCGCAGGTCTTACCCTTTACAGCTTTGGGATTTCCCTCGCTTTCCACCTGGATGATTGCATTAATCACCGGATTCCAATTAAACTTACTCCTTACTGTTCCATTTTCTCTGGCCATTGTACTTGTACTTGCTATCACAACAAATAAAAAGACTAAAGCCATCTTTAAGATTTTCTCCATAAAAACATCTTTTTGGCATCTGGACAAATGATTGAATGATTTTTAGTAAAGTCCGCGAGACGGTTTGTATGAGAATAATTATGAAAACCGAATCTGGATGCCAGTTAAACTTAGTAGAACAACTGCTTCAAAACAAAAGAAGACTTGCTGTTCATATTTTCGGGTGCAAAATTACACTTAATTTTTGAGATGACCAAATATTTTTCCTATTAATTGACAAAATCATGCTCTGAGACACTTTAAAAGGGGGTTTTAAGGAATTAAAAACAATGTTTTTTCATTATAAAAAGTTTGTTTTTTGGACGTGATATATTTTATAACTTGGCAGATTTGGAAAAAAGCATTAACTTTGTAGAAAATAAGCTGCACTCGGGAATTAGAAAGCGAGCTTTCAATCCACTCGTTTGCATTATCTTTGTACTATTATAATATAATCGCATAAAGAGATGTTGCATTATTCAGGAATAGTCATTGCCGTATCATGTTTTATCATAATCGGTGTCTTTCATCCTATCGTGATAAAGACAGAATATTACACAGGTACAAAGCTGTGGTGGCTGTTTTTAATAGTAGGATTAGTGTGTATAGGGGCGGCACTTCTCATTGCCAACTCTCTCTTATCAGCGATTTTAGGCATTGTGGGAGCGTCTTGTCTCTGGTCGATAAAGGAACTGTACGATCAGCGCAAGAGAGTGCAGAAGGGCTGGTTCCCGAAAAATCCCAAACGGAAGGACGAATATTAAAAGGAAAATCAGATGAAGGTAACGTTGCTGCTTGTAGGTAAGACACATGACAAAATATATTCAGAAGGTATCGCAGACTATGCCAACCGGATAAACCATTATCTGCCCTTTGACGTGAAAGTGATACCAGAATTGAAAAACAGTGGAAGTCTGAGTGAGAAGCAGCAGAAAGAAAAGGAAGGAGAACAAATTCTAAAGAATAATGATGATAAAAGTAATGTTGTATTGTTGGACGAGCATGGCAAGGAATACCGGAGCGTGGAGTTCGCGTCGTGGTTAGCCAATAAACAACAGTCAACGAGGCAACTTGTGTTTGTGGTCGGTGGTCCTTACGGTTTCTCGCAAGATGTATATGATAGGGCAGACAGAAAGATTTCCCTCTCTCGCATGACATTCTCACATCAATTGGTACGCCTTGTGTTTGTGGAACAGTTATATCGGGCGTGTACCATTATAAAAGGAGAACCTTATCATCATGAATAAGTAACTTAAAAACTGAAAAATACTATAATGGAAAGAACATGGAGATGGTTCGGAAAGAACGACAAAATCACTTTGGCAATGCTGAAACAGATAGGAGTAGAAGGCATTGTAACCGCATTGCACGATGTTCCCAACGGTGAGGTGTGGACACGTGAGAAAATACGCGACTTACGTGAGTATATCGAGAGTTATGGTATGCGCTGGTCGGTTGTGGAGAGCCTGCCAGTGTGTGAAAGTATAAAATATGCTGGGGCGGACAGGGATGAGCTTATTGAGAAATATAAGGAGAGCTTGAAAAACCTCGGACTTGAAGGCGTGCATACAATCTGCTATAATTTTATGCCAGTGCTCGACTGGGCGAGGACAGACCTTGCACATCCCAATCCAGACGGAACGAGCAACTTGTATTTCAGTCATGCGCAGTTTGCTTACTTTGACTGCTGCATATTGAAACGTGAAGGCGCAGAGAAAGATTATAGTAGTGAGGTAATGCAAGAGGTGGAAAAACTGAAAAAGGAAATGAACGCAGAGGATGACCATCGTTTGGTGGAGAACATAATAGTTAAGACTCAAGGTTTTGTAAATGGCAACATAACTGAAAACGATGAGCATCCAGTTGAGATTTTTAGGCAACTTTTAGCATTATATAAGGATATAACAAAAGACAAGTTGCGTGAGAACATGAGATATTTCCTTAGTGCCATAATGCCAGTATGCAACGAGTATGGAATGTATATGTGCGTGCACCCAGACGATCCACCATTCCCTATTCTCGGACTACCTCGCATTGTTACGTGCGACGAAGATATCGAATGGTTCCTCAATGCAGTTGACGACCCACACAACGGACTTACTTTCTGTGCTGGATCATTATCGGCAGGTGCACATAACAACATCCCGGAACTCGCACGAAAATACGCCCACCGCACGTGGTTTGTACACATGCGTTCCTGTAAAGTATTCCCCAATGGCGACTTTACGGAGGCATCCCATCTTGGCGGACGTGCCGACCTGATAGAGTTGGCACATATATTCGAGAAAGTAAATCCAAAACTTCCTATGAGGGTTGACCATGGACCGAATATGCTTGGCGATCTTGACAGAGGTTATAATGCCGGTTATACATTCCTTGGACGAATGTTCGCCTTGGGACAGGTGGAAGGTATTTTAGCAACGGTTGACAGGGAATTAGGCATTAATCAATAGTATTAAATCAAAAAATTTATTAGATATGAACGAACTATTTAATATAAACGGCAATGTAACCGTGATAACCGGTGGAACGGGAGTTCTCGGTAGGACGATAGCGAAATATTTGGCTGCCAACGGAGCGAAAGTCATTATTCTTGGCAGGAACGAGAAAGTCGGTAATGAAATAGTTGAGGATATCAAGAAAGACGGTAATGATGCTGAATTTATGAAGACCGACGTAATGAACCAGGAACTTGTGCAGAAAAACTGCGATGATATTTTGGCAAAATACGGAAAGATAGACACATTGCTGAATGCAGCTGGAGGAAACATGCCCGGTGCGATTATTGCCCCTGACAAGAATATCTTTGATTTGAAAGTAGAGGATTTTCAGAAAGTTGTCGAACTGAACCTTACAGGAACAGTAATACCGACGCAAATATTTTTGCAGCCTATGGTGAAGCAGGGTAAAGGCGCAATAATAAATTTCTCGTCAATGGCAGCTTTCCGCCCTGTAACCCGTGTATGTGGCTATGCAGCAGCTAAGGCAGGGATCAGTAATTTCACCGCTTTCATGGCAACGGAATGTGCGAAGAAATTCGGAGAGGGTATCAGAGTGAATGCCATCGCACCCGGATTTTTTATCACAGAGCAGAACAGGGCATTGCTGACAAATTCAGATGGCACATATACGCAGAGAGGCAATGATGTTATCAACAAGACACCATTTGGTAGGATGGGCGATCCGGAGGAGTTGTGCGGCACGATACACTATCTTATGAGCGATGCAGCAAAGTTCGTTACCGGCACTGTGGCAGTGGTTGACGGAGGCTTCAACATCTATGCGATGTGATTTCATAT
>JAJQAR010000060.1 GCA_021203705.1 Prevotella sp.
AAAGACATTGTTTGTAGAGAACTGACTTTTCCGGTAGTTATACGAATGGAGAATTGTACTTGCCCCGGCATACAGTTTTGTATTGTTCCAAACCAACCCAAAACGCCCCACACTGTCAAAGTTGAAATTACCGAAACGGAAATCACGCAATGAGAACTTATTGTCGTGCTGCAATTCTCCAGTTGACTTCTGATAAGCAAGGGCAACTGACAATGAGGCGGCAAACAACCAGTTGTGGGCAAACACCCAATTATAAGCATAACCGCCAGAGACGGAATAGGAAGTATAGCGCACCTTATTGAACATCAAACCGGAGTCCACCTGAACCTCAAGTCCTTTCTTGTTCATTTCGCTTTCCACCACCTCTTTCAGTTCATTAGAATTCAGATCAATGTTGTTTGACATAAAACCGATACCTACCAAAGGAGAGCCGAAACTCCTTCGTTGGTTGGTACTCTGACTGAATGCCGCAGGGTAAGAGAACTTATGGTGGTTGAAGATGTAATACAAGTCAAAGCCCTTAGTGCTTGTTGTAAGTCCAGGAAATGGCGTGTTATGAATTATGTCCCGCGCTATATCATCACTGAAATATGTCTTGTTGATACGGTAATCCCTTGTCTTGCGATAATAAAGGTCAACATTGAACATCGAACTGTAAAGACTCACGTCAAACTCCGTGTTGGAACTGTCGTCAATCTTATGTCTTAAATCGAAAGTGTAGCCCAAGAAAATCCAACGCCATCCGATATAAGGTCCTATTCTCACAGACGGTTCAGGAGAGAACATAATCGACTGTCCCGACTTGCTTTTCAGGGTGTACATCTCAAAGTTGTTGGTGTTCTGCAACATCACAGTATAATTATAATGCTGCGGCTCTATGTAAGCCGTGTCGATATGGTCAAACTCTTTGAACACATGGGTGAACGCCCTGCCGATACGCCTGAAAACAGTGTTTTTCTTCACTATCTTCACAGAATCTTCCTGTCCAAAGATGACAGAAGAAGCGACAATGAGAAGTAAAAGAAACAACAGGCGTTTCATTCGGTGCATATTAGAATTTACCCAAGATACGGTCCATCACCCAGTTGACAGGTGTTGCCGAGACACTCGTACATGAACACAGTCCGAAGCCTTGAAGATCCTCGATTACAGCCTTTATGATAGGCAACTGCACATATTTTGGGTTTTGTACTTCGATATTCTCCTCGCCCTTGCTCGTAACAAGTTGTATCGGGGCATAATCAAATACAGAGAAACTCAGTTTGCCTTTGTTGCCTACCACCTCTATGCGATCTTCTGTTGATGACTCATGACCAACGAAACACCAGGAACCACTGCCGCACAGTCCGCTCTCAAACTTAAAGCAGGCATTCACAGTGTCCTCCGCCTCATACAGTCCGCCACGATTTACGCAAATTCCCTCCGCTTGCGTGATAACTCCGAACAAGTCCTGCAACATATCGAGCTGGTGGGGAGCCATATCATAGAAATACCCGCCACCCGCAATGTCAGGTTGTAAACGCCATGGCTGTTCTTTTCCTTTCGCAGCGTCAAACTCACGTGGTGGCGTGGAAAAGCGCAACTGCACGTTCATCACATCACCGATTACCTTATCCTGCAACATCTTCTTAATGCGCTGGAAATAAGGCATATACCTGCGGTAATATGCTACGAAGCACGGTATGCCCGTCTGCTCACTTACACGGTTTATTCTCGCACAATCATCGTAAGATGCTGCCAAAGGTTTCTCCACATAGACAGGTTTACCGGCACGCATTGCCATGATAGCATAGATAGCGTGGCTCGAAGGAGGAGTAGCGACATAAATAGCATTTATATCCGGGTCTTCTATCAGTTCCTGGGCATCTGTGTACCAACGACTGATATGGTGGCGCTCGGCGTAGGAGCGTGCGTTTTTCTCCGTGCGGCACATCACAGCTACTACTTTAGAGCCTTCCACTTCGTTGAATGCAGGTCCTGATTTTTTCTCGGTAACATCACCGCAACCGATGAACCCCCAATTGATTAGTTTCATATTCTTATTATAATTATTCGTTTACCTCATGCAAAGTTAATAAATTTTATTTATAATGCAGTTTCCACATATCAAGAATATTATTACCTTTGCAATATAATTTAGAAAGAAGATGAATTTAAAGCAAGAACAGTTAGATAAGAGCAGGAGCAATGCCTCTTGCATATCGGCAGCCCACAGGATGCTATACGACAATATCAAGTGGATATTCAAATATACTTGGATCTTCGCAGCCGCATACGCTGTATTAACGGCAGTGTTATACACATTCCGCGCAAATGCCATAACACAAGAATTAACTATTATGACAGTTGTAGGTTTTGTGGTGTTGGGATTGTTGGCATTGTGCGGTCAGATTGCCTTTTACTCACGTGTTATGTGCATTTTAGACAACCAGACGCTGAAATGGAACATCATCAGAAGTTTGAAGATGTTTGTTTTCTGCGTCTGTATTGGCATTGTAAGCGTTTTGTTGCTTGCTGTGCTGAACAAAATCCTTTTTGCCGCATCATGTACTGACATGTCAGTTTTAGTCATAGCCAACTTAGCGTTGATTTTAGTGATTACCTTGGTGTTGCTGCCTTACGTGTATGTAAGCATGAAATATTACATGGAGCCAGAAAGCAAGTTGACTCAGATAATATTCAAATCATACAAGACAGGCATGCGTTACTGGCTGACGATATTCACCATTATGTTGCTTACTATCCTATGTGTTTTTGCATTAGCGATTATAATCTCTATACCAATGGATATTGTGATGGTGGCACATGCGATTTCAATTTATGGTGTTAATTATCTTGGTGATCCGTCAGGCTTGCCCTCAAATTTCCTCTTGTTGATGTTCATCGTATGTGCCTTGACATTCTTTATCTTTATGTATGTCAACATATTCGTTACGTTTGTATGCTATTATATGTACGGAACTATCGAGACACGCGATAAGGAGAGGAAAGAATTTCTGAAAGAAAAGAGCGGAATGGCAGAAAATGCAAAATAAATGAAAATGAAACAGCAGCGCATACTTTTCATAGACCGTGACGGAACACTCATAGAAGAACCAGATGACGAGCAGATTGATTCTTTTGAGAAGTTGAAATTTGTTGACGGTGTTTTCCGCAATCTTGGGTTTATCCGTTCCAAACTCGATTTCCGTTTTGTAATGGTAAGCAACCAGGACGGACTTGGTACAGAATCTTTTCCTGAAGATACTTTCTATCCTGTGCAGAATTTTATCCTCCAGACATTGAAAGGAGAGGGGATAACATTCGATGATATTCTTATAGACCGCCATTTTCCGCAGGACAACCACCCATGCCGCAAGCCAGGAATCGGTATGCTTACTGAATACATAGATAATCCTAAATATGACCTTGCAGGAAGCTTTGTTATTGGCGACCGTGAGACTGATGAGCAGTTGGCTGAAAATCTCGGTTGCAATGCTTTTATCTTGGGTAAGGATGGCATGACATGGGACAAGATAGTGGAACTGCTGTTTGCAGGTGAGCGCATAGCGGAGGTTAGGCGCACCACAAAGGAGACCGACATATATGTGAAAATAAATGTTGACGGAACTGGCAAATGTGACATATCTACTGGTATCGGTTTTTTCGACCACATGCTTGAACAGATTGGCAAGCATGGAATGATAGACTTGACTATAAAGGCAAAAGGCGACTTGAATGTTGATGAGCACCATACTATTGAAGATACCGCCATTGTTTTAGGAGAGTGTCTTTATAAGGCATTGGGCGACAAACGGGGAATAGAGCGTTACGGCTTCTGTTTGCCGATGGATGACTGTCTTTGTCAGGTGGCGTTGGACTTTGGCGGACGGCAGTGGCTTGTTTGGGATGCTGCTTTCGAGCGAGAGAAAATCGGGGATATGCCTACGGAGATGTTCCTGCATTTCTTCAAAAGCCTTAGCGATTCCGCACGCATGAACCTGAATATCAAGGCGGAAGGGCAAAACGAGCACCACAAGATAGAGGGGATTTTCAAGGCTTTTGCCAAGGCGTTAAAAATGGCGGTGAAACGGGACATTTACCATTTTGAACTGCCTACCACGAAAGGCACTATTTAAACAGCGTGCCCCAAGGATAACTTCCTGGTTTTAATATTATTTCCGTGTTGCCGTAAGTCATACTTACGATACCAGGGGCGTATGCGTTTTTCAGAATAAAACTATCCCAACCCAATTCGCTGAGACAAGCAAAAGCTGTTGCTCCTCCTTCTATTATCATTAAGTCGGGTTGTTGCAATGATACGAGTTGATTAACAACATCCGCCATAACGTTTCTAAGTCGGACGGCACACTCACTTCCTGCATTTTCCCTTTGTCCGATGGTTATTATAACGGAATGA
>JAJQAR010000079.1 GCA_021203705.1 Prevotella sp.
TAACGATATATTTTATTAGTTAGAAGGATACGAGTTAGTAGCATAGACATTCCTTATGACTATCTTATAGTTCTCACCGCCATAGCTCCAGAAGCCGAGGATATAGATATGCGATGTGTCAACAGAGCGGTAGCCCTCGTTGAAGTCATCATCGATAGCCTGGTTTTTCAGGTCAATCACTACTTGGTTGCTCTTGATAGCGAAGTTGGCAGGCGTACTCCAATAGTTGTTCTCGTCGAACATACGGAAGAAGATACCCTCATCGTAGTTAGTACCATCCTCAGTCTCAATAACGAGATACCTGTAACCCGACAAGTCGAGACCACTTGGATATTGCCAGCCGCCGAAGCCATAGTCACCGAGTATCAGCGTGTTTGTTGAGGTATTGAAGGAGCCGTCGCCCCAGATAGTGGGATCGATGTCATACAAAGAGAAATAGTAGTCAGAGCCATAGTCGAGACCCGTGTCATCCTCAGCCTCATCATCTTCAGGTGCATCAGGAGCAACGTATTCATCGGTAGGATAAGAATTGGAGACATAAACATTGTTGAGAACCACCTTGTTGTCAGCACCGCCGTAAGTCCAGAAACCGAGCATATAGATGTGAGACGGGTCAATCTTCTCACCAGAGATGCTTCCAGTCATGCTTGTCAGGTCGATTACCATGCGGTAGTTGTCGATGGTGTAGCTTGCGCAGTCAGCCCAGTAATTATTCTCGTCAAAAATACGTATATCAACACCGCCAGTGATGTTAGAACCCTTGCACAACTCAACAACGAGATAACGATAGTCGGAGAGGTCAAGACCATTGGAATACTGCCAGCCACCGAAACCGTAGGCATCAGTCTGGAGAGTGTGAGTAGTGGTGTTGTAAGTATTGCCATTACCATATATTGTGGCATTGACGGCATTCAATGAGAAGCTCGTAACCTCGATGTTGACGTTCACCGATAAACCCTTATAGGAGATAGTAAGAACAGCAATACCATTTGTTACACCAGTAATCTCATTAATTTTATCCACAGTCATTATGGAAGGATCATTAGTCTCAACGGTGTAGTCCTCGTTAGTGCTGATAATCTCCGATGAACCGTCAGCATATACGACATAGAGAACAATGTAGCTCGTGTTGCCGGTATTCAAGCTGTAAGTATCACCGTCGGCACATTCCGTACCGTCGATGTAAGCCTCAAGACCAACCACATCACCTTTCACGGTAGAAGTAAGTCCCGCATATTCCTCATACCAATGATAGGCAGTCCACAGACAGGAGTTTTCAGGGTCGTTGTAGAAAGTGTAATTACCATCTTCAGGAGCCTCGTCAACAAATTGAGCTAAATATTCCTGTCCTGTGAAGATGAGGAAAGAGACATTACCGCAGTTGTCGGTGATATATTTGAAGTTCGCACCGAAACCCCTACCGCCGGCAGTACCCGTGACACCCTGCCCCCAAGTGAGGGAAGAAGTTGTGCCGTCAGCGTTTCTCGTATAATATACATTACTGTTTGACCAGTCCATCTCTGTAACTAAAATCGGGTAATTATCAGGCACGCTGCCCATCTGCGAGTTCCAGCCAGCCTGGAAAGTAGCATAACCACCGTTGGAGCCGCCATAGAGCCCCTCACCACTATCAGAGATGGCATCGCTGCCAAACCAGCCAGGGTAGCAGTGGATAGAGTAACCGATATTGTCGCCAGTAACAGGATGTTGTGTGAAGCCACTGTACTGCGACTGGTAAGCCAAGCCAGGCAGCCAGATGACGTTGTTTGCACCATTGCCACGGATAACATCCACGATAGGCTGGAGGAACTCAGCCAAAGCAGCGAACTGCGCATCAGAAGAGTTACCCATAGAGCCGTCGGTACCCTCAATCTTCACAGGCTCGTTGGCAATCTCGAACATGATACCAGGATTATTCTTTATAGAAGGATGACTTGATACAATGTCCCATATTTTTATAAGATATTTGTTGTAAGCATCACCAGTAGTGATTTCTTCCGGACTTACTCCAGGCGGACGCATAACAACGTAAAGGCCATGAGCTATGGCATATTCAGCCATCGGGATATACACCTTGTCGAGGTAATATTCGAAATCATCGTAGTTGATATTGATATAAGCTTTTGACTCGTCGTCGGAGCCTGCACACCAATACGGATCCATGTGATGGCGTACGAAAGTCATTTGCCATCCAGCGTCAAGCACCTGATTGATTTTCTTCTTGTTGTAGTTGAGGCAGCCCTCCACGTCGTAGTTGTCCCACGCATTCTCGTTGTAGTAAGGCTGGAACGTCTGTGCGAAGCCATGCAAGCGTACAGTCTGACCGTTCTCACCCACAAGGTAACGCCCGTTGATATGCAGTTCACCGTAAGGAAGATCCTTTTCCTCGCTATTGGCGAATGGGTCAACAGCCTTGATGAATGTCACCAAGTCATCGTCGGCACAGGAAGAAACGAATACAAACAGCAATAAGCCCAAAAAATATTTCATCATTCTTGCCATATCACAGTTCCTTTCTTATTGTTTAGTGATAGTGAACCATTCAGGAGCCACCTGTCTGTCGCGAGCCACGAGGGTATCGCAAGTATTATAAGTGATATTGTCACCGTAGTTGACGGTGTAGCTTAAGTAGATAGCGTCGCGGTCCTCCTCACCCCAGGAGTTTTTCTCACCTTTCTCAACAAATGAGCCATATCCCCTTACGATGCACCCCTTAGTATCAGAAGTTACGGTACAGTTGTAGTCGTTATCAAAGGTGAGGATGAGGCGGTAGGCGACAGTAGAGTTGTCGAGTTCATTCGACACGGAGAAATACGACTTGCGCAGTGAGAGTGTGCCAAGTTCGCAAGTCTCGTCATATTCCACATATTTGTTATGGCGTGAGACGGTAGAAGAAGTTCCGTTGTATGTTATCTCGTCAGTGCCACGTCTGAGCCAGATACCGTCCCACTCATTGACATATTTGATGGCATAGAGGATATAATCTTTCGGGACAGTCTCCCAGTCGCTCTCGTCGCAACGGTTAGGATTGACAGTACCCTCGATAGCCTTGCCCTGCAGGATAGAGTCAACGTTTACAGGATTGGACATCACGAGAGGAATTACGAAATGGTTGACCGTAGCCAATGAGTCCTCGAAAAACTCGTCAGCCAGCTGCACATCGACGCAGCCCATCATAGAGCCTTTTGGTATTGTAATCTTGTTAGAAGACAGAGTATAATATTGTGCAGGCATAGGAGTTACCGCAGTGCCGTCGTCGGTGAAATATACCCCATCGCAGAGACTTTCTGTAACCGCAATATCCACGGAGACGTTCTTGTCGTTGGAATACAAACCACCGAGGGTAGCATATATCTGGCAACGGTGCTCGTTGTCGAGGGTATTGTCGAACGTATCATCATTGCCGAGGATGATAGTGCGCACTGGATACTGGTAGGCAAAATAGACAGTGGAATAATCGTAGTTTTCGAACGACCAGTCATCATTCTCGCAGGCAGCAAGAATTAGAATTGCCGAGCACACTGCCAAAAAGCATATTTTCTTTTTCATAATAATAGTATTTTTCTTGTTTACCATCCTTTGTTCTGCACCAAGGCACTGTATTTCAATAATTCAGAGCGTGGTATAGGACCGTAGTGCTGATAGTCGGAGTAGTTACGGTTCTCCACGTTAATCACTGTGTAAGTAGTGGCACCGCCGACAGTAGAGATACTCATACCCTTAGCCGGTTCAGTGAGGTCAAGATTCCAACGGCGCAAATCCCAGAAGCGGAAGCCCTCGAAACACAGCTCAATGCGTCGCTCGTTGCGTATGAGCTCACGCATCTTATCCTGGTCGTTTTTGATACTTTCCAGATAAGCATCCCCCTTCTCTGTTCCGATACCAGCACGTTGACGAATAGCCTTTATTACAGTGTAAGCAGAGTAACCATGCGATCCAGTGCCCAAAGGTCCCCATGCCTCGTTAGCAGCCTCAGCATAGTTGAGGAAGATCTCAGTGTAACGGATACGTGGCGTGCAGTGAGGCTGACCGTTCTGCGTTGTAGAAGTGAGGAGTACATCCTCACGGAGGTGCTTGCGCATATAATAACCGGTACGTGTGGAAGTACCATCTTCCTTATTGATACCGTCGTAGGTAGCCGAGTTGGTACTTGTGTCAATAGTATATTTAGTACTCGTAGCTCCCATAACAGTGCCGTTGTAGCAGATATAAAGGCTGAGGCGAGGGTCACGGTCAACGTAAGGTTCAGAAGCGTTGTAGCCGCTCTTCTCATCTGTGATAGGATAGCCGTTAGCCATCGGGAAGGCATCCACGAGGTTCTGAGTAGGATTAATCTGACCACTGCCGTACATGCTTGAAGGGAAGTTGTTCTGTTCAAGACCGTAGCTTCCCGTATCTTTCGACTCTCTCCACAGCATCTCAGCGGAGCTCTCACCTGGTTCGAGGTTTTCTATTTCCGTAGCGTGGTTAGCAGAATACCAGTCGTTGCCATCAGGACAGAGCCCGTCGATACCACCGATGTTATCAAGTATCTCACCATTGTAATCAGCAGCGTCAGCCCATAGATCTGTAGAAGAAGATGAGTTGAAGGCAGGACTTGCAGCGAGTAGGGCAGCCTTGGCACGGAAAGCGCGTGCGATACGCCCCGTCATACGCAGTTTGAAGTCAGAGCCGAAGCAACGGTTATATTGGTCGTAAGCGACACCTTGAGCAGCATAGTTGGAAGGCACCTCATCATCCGAAGAAATATCCTGGAAATCCCATGGCAGAAGTTCGATAGCCTTGTCAACATCAGAATAAATCTGGTCTATACATTCCTGGAATGTGTTACGAGGGATGTTGAACTCGCTGTCCTTATCTTCCGGTTCATTAACGATAGGCACCCCAAGCAGTTGACCGTTGTCGGCATAACCAGCGTGAGCCTGCAACAGGTAGAACATATACATGGCGCGGAGACCGTAAGCCTCGCCCTCCATGCGTGCGCGGAACATCTCGTTGACAATCTCAGTATCAGAGAAAGTATAGTCATCAATCTTGCTCAAGAAGATATTGATATACTGGATGGCAGCCTTGCAAGTACTCCACTGCTCGACAGCATTGTTGGAAGACGACCAGGAGCCGGTAGCCATTTTGAGATAGCTGTTGTCAGTCTGGTTGATCACGGCATCATCAGTAGCCACATCGTTGAACGACTGTGCGCTGTAAGGGCTGCGAGTATAAGCATTGGCGAGGAGAGCAAGAGCATAGACAGGATTTTCCTCTGTCAGGTCAAGGCTCGGATTATTCTCCAGTTGAGGAGTGAAGAGGTCACCGCAACTCGTCAACGTCAATACTGCTGCAAATAATATTGTTATTATCTTTTTCATAATACTATATTCATTTTAAGTTGTTAGAAACCCACTTTAACACCAATGTTATAGAAACGCGTCTGTGGAGCGGAACCAGTGTTTAGCTCTATTGTCTTGCGTTCCTTAGCGATAGTAGCCAGATTAGTGGCGTAAGCATAGACAGATAAGTTTTTCACTACCTTGTTGGTGAAGAGCGACTTCGGGAAGTCGTAAGTCAGTTGTACTTTTGACAAACTGAAGCGGTCGGTGCTGTACAACCAGAAATCAGAAGTCTGGAAGTTGTGCGTGTTGCTGAGAGTAGTAAGACGCGGATAAGTAGCGACATCCTTAGTCTCCTCTGTCCAGCGGCCGAGCACCACTTCAGAATACTTCCTGTCACCATATACCCAATAATAGTTGCTATCTTTCACGCCAGTGCCACCGAAGTAGCCAGTGCCGAGAACAAAGAGAGTGAAGTTCTTGTATTTCACTGTGAAGTTAACACCGAGCGTGAAAGGAGAGCCATACCAGCCGTAACGTTTACCGAGATATACGACATCATCAGAGTTGATGACACCGTCGCCATTTTGGTCGATATATTTCAGGTCACCAGGTTGTACCTCGCCAAACTCAGAGGTAGCCCAACTGTCAACCTCCTCTTGAGTAGAGAAGAAGCCATCAGTCTGAAGTCCCCATACACCGTCGATAGGCTTACCCTCACGATATTGATAATCGTTCTCGTATGTCTCATCGAGACGTGAGTTCTTAGTAGTATAATAAGTACCGGAAACACCGAGCCCGATGTCAACCTGACCGAATTTATGCTCACCATTGATACTGAAATCAAAACCAGTGCGGTCGTAGTTGTTGTAGTTGATATAAGGAATGAACGAACTCTCGGGCCATGCAGATGAGAAATAGCTTGGATAGATCGTAGAAGGCTGTACGAGGTTACCCTCCATACGGTCGATGAAATAGTTGAAATCAAAAGTCAGTGACTTGTTCCAGAGTGAGCCACGAGTGCCGACGGAAATCTCCTTGCGCTTGATGAACGTCATATCATCATTCTGCCCTCTACGAGATTCGAAAGCGTGCGACAGGTTACTGTCAGCCCAGCCAATCCAGGCACCATCACTGTACGTCCACGTCTCATCGTACATATAATAGTCGCTGATGTCAAGGTCGGTATTGAGAATAGAGGCAGAGATATTGATGAGCCAGTCGTCGAGAGCAGTATTCTTGAACCACTTCTCATTTCCGAGACGCCAGCCGGCAGTAACAGAAGGTGAGAAGGCATTACGGTTGCCTTTAGGCAGGCGAGCCGAGTGAACAACGGCATTGCCGGAAGTGATGTAATATCTCTCCATGAAATTATAATCCACCTCGAAAGAGAGGTTGACATTGCTTGTGCGGTGATACTCTCCACTTTCCGACTGTTGATAGCCAGCAGCGATGAGCATAGCACTAAGATTATGACGTTTATTGAAACAACGGTTATAATCGAATTGAGCAGAGAATGCCATAGTCTGACTTGAGTAACTGCCAGAGACATTCTCAATACCGCTCTTGCTGTCCTCACCATATTTAGTGAGACCGACAATTATGTCATCCTCACCATTGTTGGACCAGGCAGGCTCGTATGTAGCATACGAGTTACTGTAATATTTGGTATATGCAGTAGAATAGTCGATAGCAAACATCGCCTTGAAGCTGAGACCTTTTAGCACGGCACTCATATCGTAGTTGAGACCCATGTCAAACTGATACTGACGACTTATGTAAGTGCCATAGCCAGAAGCATAGAGGTCAGCGAGAGCATTCGTCTGGTCAAGTTGTGTACCGCCGAGCAGGTATTTTCCATCAATAAGGTGGTTGCTCGCCTTTACGATGCTCCACAAATCATCATTATCCTCAGAGATATAACTTGTAGGAATGAGAGGCGATATACGGTTAGGGCGGAGGTTAGCAGCAGCGTCCCAGAAGTCACCACTTGCCGAGCGGCTGTCATAGAACGAAGCGTTAGCATCTACGAAAGCGTTGATGTATTTACTCACCTTCATATCAATATTACCACGCACGCCGAGACGAGTGGTATGATCCTTACTGGCATCACCATATTTTAGAAGCGAGCCGATATTATAGAAATTCACATTAGCATAGAAGCGAGCCCTCTCCGTACCACCAGTAATCTCAGCAGTGGCATCCGACTGGTTGTAAGCCTTACGCAAGTAGTCGGAAGAATAGAGGTTTACGTTAGGATAGCGATAAGGGTTGCGCCCAGAAGCATAGTTGTATATATCCTCGTCAGAATAAGCCGCGTCCAGACCATCGTTGGCGCGTGCTTCATTATAGAGAGACATATATTCAGCAGAGCCAAGATATTTAGGATAGCTGATAGGAACGTAGAAGCCCGTGTTGCCCCTCACGCTGATATGGTTCTCGCCAGCCTTACCACGTTTTGTGGTGATGTATATTACACCTTTAGCAGCACGGCTGCCATAGAGCACTACTGCCGAAGCCCCTTTGAGGAAGGTGATCTGGTCTATTTCCGAAGGCATCACATTGCTTGCATCACGAGGCACACCGTCAACAAGAACGAGATAAGAGTCCTGAGCCCAGAGACTGCTGCCGTTCCAACCACCAATGAGAGCCTGAGTATCAGCAAGGCTGCTTGTGGTATAGTTCTTGTTCATCATTTCAGCGAGATTGATGTGAGAGACGCCGCCCAATAGTTCATCTTCCTTCACTTTCCGGTAAGCAATCTGCACTTCCTCAATCTTCTTTGCAGCGAGCGAGTCGTCCAGGGCATCATTCATCTCATAAATGTCATTCTGCGCATTGACGCATGATGGAGAGATTACCAATGCGGAGCAAATCAAGGTTTTTATAATAGATGTATATTTCATAATCTTCTTGATGTTTTAGTATTCATGAACACGAAGTAATTATCACCAACCCGGATTTTGCTCGAACCCTTCGTAAAGAGTAACGTCCGCCTGCTTGAGAGGGAACCAACGATGTTTGGAAGTAAACTTACGAGTGAGTATTACAGACTCAGTGAAGTTCCTTACTTCACTTTGAGTAGGGTCGTTGGTATCGTGATAAACACGGATAAATTCCTGTGAAGTCTTAATAGTGTAAGGATATTGGTCGTGAAGCATCCAACGACGGAGGTCAGTAAGGCGTAGAGCCTCGAAAGACAGTTCCACAGCCCTCTCACGGCGCAGCTCACTCATAAAGCCGTCCAAAGTAGAAGAATATTTACTGTTCATGTTAGGCACACCGGCACGGTTGCGTATGACATTCACAGCATCGAGAGCAGTCTTAGAGTAACCAGAAGCCCTTGCCGTAGGCGACTGGTAAGCCTGTGCCGCAGCCTCGGCATACATGAGGTAAACATCAGCGAGGCGCAACCATGGCACCTGGATATTCAACTGGTCAGCCCAGTCACGCAAGCCCTCGTCATATACATTTACAGTGAGCGGAGTGAATTTGCGAAGCAGGTAGCCCGTACGACTTGCGCTTGAGATGTCACGGTAGTTACCGTCGGTATAGAGGTTGGCATACTGCACCTCAGCAGCGAGGTTTTCAGCACTCATAGCACCAGTACCCTGAATTACCTGCAAGCCATCGTAGATGATATCGTTGTAGAAACGCGGGTCACGGTTTTTCCACGGATGAGTGGCGTCGAAGCCCGAATCAGGATCATCTAGAGGCAGACCGTTGTCCATACCATAATAGTTGACATAGTTGGCGCAAGGAGAGAATACAACGCTCTTATCCTCACCAGCCCATTTAGTAACATACTGAGGACCGAGGCAGTAGCCAGAGCCCATCCAGTGGTCATAGTCAGGAGTATTGAACAGCACCTCAGTAGAGCCGGGCTGTTTGCCATTCTCCTTGAAAGTATAGAAAATATCAGAATAGTTGTCGAAGTCAACCAAATCATATTGCGTCTCACCATTCTCAACGAGGGTGAGCAGTTCAGCGAATGCCTCAGCAGCTTTCTGGCAATATGTAGCATTGTAAGTGGCACTGCCTGTGGACTCATAGTTCATAAGAGGACTGCCGGCATAGAGGTAGTTCTTGCCGAGATAAGCGAGAGCCATAATCTTGTTGATACGCTGTTGGTTGTTGCCATAAGTAGCAGCACCGGCAGAAGTCTTGTCCCAGTCGATAGGCAGCAGGTCGGCAGCCGCACGGAAATCCTCCGCCATTAAGTCAGCACATTCCTGATAGCTCAGACGGGCATAGTTGAGCGTAACCGAAGAAGAAGGCACCTCAGTAAGATAAGGCAGACCGCCGAACATAGGTATCATCTCCATATAGAACCAAGCCCTGAAAAAGCGCAGCTGACCTTCGATAAGGTTTTTCTCCTCCGTGGTGCAGTCGGTCATCAAATCGAGGTTAGCAAGCCCCTGATTAGCCTTACGTATGCCGTACCAGGCGAGGGGCCACATACGTTTTACCAAACGGTCATCGCTGTTTGCGACAGCATCGGTGCCATCGGTCCAGGCTGCACTCCACCCGTCGTGTTCCGACTGCCAGCCCCAGAAGTCACCATTGTCGATTTTGTAGCCCATCAGATAATCGATGCCGTAAGAAATTATAATGTCATCGCCCCAGTTGAAAGAGTTGTTCCAATAAGTGTGGGCAAAGTCAGGAATGCAATAGTAGAGTTCCTCAGTAAAGCCCTGGAAATTGTTGAAATTCTTGAAAGCGTCGGTAGAAGACACCGTACTCTCCTCATTCTTCTCAAGATAATCCGTGCAAGAAGTCAGTCCGAATGAAACGAGCATCAAGGCAGCGATAGCCAAGCCGTGTATATAATTAACTTTAGTCTTCATAGTCATGTCCTCCATTATAATGTGAATTTCAGTCCGAAGTTAAAACGTCTTACAGTAGGATAAGCGCCTTGCGAAGCCCAGCCCGTACCAGCAAAGTTAGATTCACGGTCATCAGGCATACGCGTCCAAGTCCAGAGGTTGTTGCCATTGACATAGAGTTTCAGTTCACTGATGCCGAGTGTTTTAATCCAACCTTTGGTGAAAGTATAAGCAATCTCCACGTTTTTAAGTCGGATATACGAGCCGTCGTAGAAATAGCGTGAACCATAGTAGTAGTCATTAGTGGAAGACCCCCAGCGAGGCAGAGGCACTTCAGAAGCCGTGTTGCCGGCACTCCATAGCGTCTTACCGTCGTCGTAAGCGATGATATTCTGCTGACTGAAGGAAGTGAACACAACCTGACGGGTAACATTGTTCACTCCATAGAGTTGAACGAAGAAGCTGAACCCTTTCCAGTCAACACCGAAAGAACCGCTGTAAGTGTTCTGTGGCGTACCAGAATAGCCGTAAGGGATGTTGTCGTAAGTATCTATGACACCATCGCCATTGTAGTCGATGATGAAATATCCGCCAGGTAGTTTCTGGTCATCGAGAGTTGACCATTCAGTGCTACCATAAAGTTGGTCCATAGTGTTATAGAAACCAGAATCAACGTATGTATAAGACTGACCGATAGTCTTGCCAGCCGATTTTTGATAGTCAGGAAGCAGTTCACCATCATCAGCGAATATCACCTTAGAGATAGCGTGAGTCATATTCATATCAGCCCAGATGTGCACGCCACTATAATTGAAAGTCTTATTGAAACGCAATTGTAGTTCGTAACCCCTTGTGCGTGTCTTACCAAGGTTAGCGTAGGGGGCAGAGAGAGTACCACCGAAATAAGAAGGGATAGCACGGTCGCTACCTGCGATAAGGATGTCAGAGCGATAGTCGCGGAACACATCCACAGTACCGACGAACATACCACCGAGGAAGGAGAAGTCAAGACCGAAGTTGAGTTTTCTCATTGTCTCCCAGTGCACATCCTCATTACCTACAGTAGCCTCACGGTACCAGTAATAAGGGCTCTTAGACTGGTAGAGACCAGTGTTGATACTGCTGCCCTCGTCGTATGCCCACTGAGTCAAATAAAGCCAACGCTGACTGTCATCGAACTCATCACCGAGCGAGTCGTTACCGATTTCACCGTAAGAAACCCTAAGTTTCAGCATATCAAGCCATTTCTTAGAGAAATTCATAAACTTCTCCTCCGAGATCATGTAACCAAGACCGCCAGAGTTGAAGAAAGCGAAGCGGTATTTGTTGCTGAACTTATCAGAGCCGTTGTAAGCACCGTTGTACTCAACGAAATATTTATTGGCAAAGTTGTAAGTGCCACGGAACGCCCAGTCCTCTCTGCGAACCGGAACGATGCTACCACGAGTGCGCTCCTGCCGGCTGAACAGTCCCATAAGCGTTACGGTATGCTGTCCGAAAGTGCGTGCATAGTCGAGCTGTGCTGTGTAGTAGAGGTTACGTTCAGTAGAACTATTGTCCACCGTTCCGCCCTCTGTTGTCCAGTTGGCTTCCGGGTACCAGTCATAGCCGTAAGAGCCAGTGCTACTCTCGTAAGATACAGTACCATCCTGCGAGATATACTTTCTTTGATAAGTATCATCAGCATTGACACCACGGTTGTATTCATAAAAAAGGTTATCCCAGGAAATGGAAGCCTTAGCCTTCAATCCTTTTACCCAAAAACTTAAATCTTGTTCGAGAGTAAAGTCAGTGTTCAGTCGTGTAGTAGTACGAGTGTTCTGACCAGAGGTACTCATCACATAAACAGAGTTAGTCTGCTGGTTGATAGGGTCATAACCGTAACTGCCATCAGAATAGATAGGCATCATGACAGCAGGAGAGGTATTGTAAGCTGAATCCCAAATAGTGTATTCAAAGTCAGTACGTGGACCGTGTTTCACACCATACGAGCCGGCGAGGTTAACTGACAATTTAGTAGTCTTGGTAAGCTGGAAATCGAGGTTACTTCTCATATTCACACGGTTGTAGGCATAATCTGTGGAATAGCCATGCCCGTTATCGTAGGATTTGAATAAGTCACCCTCGTGCTGATAGTCGATAGAAGCATAATATTTCACAAAACTCGTACCACCGCTGACGTTGATGTAAGCATTCTCGGAAGATGCGGCGTTTTTGAACAACCAGTCATCCCAATCCACGTTAGGGTACTGCTCGCTCTCCTCGAGGCTGCTTGGGTAGCGGTACTTATTAATAATATCCTGCGGAAGATAGTCGGACCAGGAATCAGGCGATATACCCAACTCGTTAACAATAGCCTTGTTGCGGAGCATATAAGTATCGTAAGAATCCAATTTATTAGGCAATTTCGAAACAGTTTTCAATGCGATGCTACCACCGCCACTGATAGTAGCCTTACCCTCGTTACCACGTTTGGTAGTGATAAGGATAACACCATTCGCACCTTTGACACCATAAACGGCGGTAGCGGATGCATCTTTCAAAACAGAGATAGACTCCACAGAGTTGATGTCCACCGAACTCATAGGACGCTCAACACCATCGACGAGGACGAGAGGGGAACTGTCATTCCACGTGCCCACGCCACGGATAACGATGTTAGGATCCTCCTCACCTGGCATACCTGTACTGGAAGTAGTGATAACGCCAGGCAAGTTACCTGTGAGTGCGGAACCCAAATCAGAAACACCACCAGTACGTTGCAGCACCTTACCGTTAGTCTGCGTGATAGCACCTACGACGCTTGCTTTCTTCTGTTGGCCATAACCGACAACCACCATTTCCTCAAGCACCTGTGAGTCATCCTCCAATGTTACTTTAATGGCGTTAGGAGAGGCTTTAATCTCTTTTGATTTCATCCCGACATACGAAACGATGAGGACAGCCTTATCGTTAGGCACGGTCAGGGTGAAGTTACCGTCAAAATCGGTTACAGTACCCACTGCCTTGTTGTCTTTGAGTATGACAGAGGCACCGATAATGGTTTCGCCATTGCTGTCAAAGACCTTACCGCTCACCTTGAGTTCCTGTGCCGAAGCAGACAGAGAGTTCAAAAGCAGCAATAAAATGCAGCAAGAGATGTTCCGAAATGTTTGTCTTAAATCTTTCATTGTATTCGAATTA
>JAJQAR010000301.1 GCA_021203705.1 Prevotella sp.
CCTTTATCGGGTCGTTGTAGGTAACCCCCTCACAAGTTTTGGCAAAAACCAAGCCATCCAATTGAGGCGAAATGCCGAACAGACCTATTTTCAGTCCGTTTCGTTTTATTATAGTATATGGTTTTACAATGCCTTCAAGAGCAGTTCCTGCAAAATCATAGTTGGCGCAAACTATTGGGAAGTCAGCCTCCTTGAATATCCTCGCCATGTTCTCAACACCGAAGTCAAACTCATGGTTTCCGATTGTTGCCACATCATATCCCATTCTGTTCATCAGTCCTATCTCCACATCACCTTTATACATAGTATAATAAGGAGAGCCTTGTGAGAAGTCACCGCTGTCAATAAGCAGCAAATCAGGATTTTCCTCTCGTTGCTGTTTAATCATCTCTGCCCTGCGGATGAAACCACCTCTGCCTGCGAGAAGAGTGTCGGCGAGGTTAGGATTGAGAGGATATATGCAACTGTGTGTATCATTGGTGTGAAGTATCACAACTTGTTTTTTCTTGGCATCAACATTTAAAGTCAATGCTAAGATTATTGTTATGGTAATTATTATGCGTCTCATTTGTTATCGTATTTAATCCTACCTTCTATTTCCGCGTCAACAATCTGACCTTGTGTTGTTTTCTCTTGCATGTATTTCACTATTATATAGCGTACGTTGTTCTCCTCACTTTCAGGCGAGTTGATATTCGTGGAACTTTTGAATGCCTCCAACTTGTCATTGCCCTGTGCCACATAATCAATTGTCGCAACCCGATAATCGGCATCTGTGTCTATCTCCTTTCCATTTAATTGTGCCGAAACAAGACTGCCGTCCTTGCCGATTACAATTTCGACACCATGGCTGACAGCCTCACCCCCGACAGAGGCGATCTGACGGAACAGCTCCAATACCTTGTCGCCATGAAGGTTGACAAAACATATCTTGTTTTCGAAAGGTGCAACATCAAGTACGTCGCCATAAGTTATATCTCCCTGTGCAAGAGCGGCACGCATACCGCCCATATTGTAAACGGCGAAAACCGGTTGCTCGTTGTATAGCCTACCGCTCCATACCAGAATATCAGCAAGCAGGTTAGACAGCGTACTCTCCGGCCGTTCTGCCGCCATGTACTTTGCAGTACGCCCCACAACAGGTCCCATTATACTGTCCACCTTCTGTTTAAATGGCTGCATGAAAGCTATGATATTCTGGTCTTGCGCTGCATCGTATGTGTCATCTATGAGTATTCTTGATCTGTTGACATTAGTAATTTGGTACTGCGAAGAGCAGGAATACAATATCAACAATGCGGCAGCAATTCCGCCGAAAAAAAGTTTCTTTTTCATAGTAAAAATCTCTTTTCTTCTATTTATTGGCATGTTTGAAAAATCATTTATCACTGTTGCAAAGATAGTTAAAAACGAAAAGTGCACAAAGAAAAAATAAAAAAATCAAGTTACGTTTGGATGTGAAATGAAAATGTATTACCTTTGCACCGCTTTCGGCGTAATCGCTGACAGGAAGAAGAGTAGCCTCGTTATGTTACGTTGGGACAAATGAACAATTTAATTAACAGATAAAAATGGATTTAATTAAAGTTGCTGAAGAAGCATTTGCAACCGGCAAGCAATTCCCGGTGTTCAGGCCAGGTGACACTATAACAGTCGCTTACAAGATTATTGAGGGCTCAAAGGAGCGTATCCAGTTGTACCGTGGTGTAGTAATCCGCATTTGCGGTCACGGAGACAAGAAACGTTTCACAGTACGCAAGATGTCAGGTACTGTAGGAGTTGAGCGTATCTTCCCTATCGAGTCTCCGAATATCGATAGTATTCAGATTAACAAATATGGTAAGGTTCGCCGCGCCAAACTATATTACCTGCGGAAACTTACAGGAAAGAAAGCCCGCATCAAGGAGAGAAGAAATCCAGTTGCAAGCAAGAAATAATAAAAAGGTTTTCCATTCGGAAAACCTTTTTTAATTAATTATTAATTCAATGTTCTTTCCGCGGTAGAAATTGAGAATAGCGTTATCATATAGATATTCGTATTTTGCCCTGACGAGGTCGCTTTCAGCTTCGAGCCAACTGTTTTTCGACTCGTTGAACTCGGTGATGTTGGCCTTGCCGAACTCATACTTGGCAGCCATGAGGTCGAAAGCCGCCTTGCTGCTACGGCTTGCTTCTTTGCTGCTCTCGTATTTAGCTTGTGCTGCAACAGCATTGTAGTAAGCAGTCTGTATTTCCTTGTATAATGTCTTTTTCACGTTGTCAAGTTGAAGTTGTTGTGATGTTTGGTCAAGGCGTGCGTTGCGGATGCTGTTGCGTGTTTCCAAACGGTTGAAAATCGGAACATTGAGACTAAAACCAATATACTGACTGAAATTATTTCGTATCTGGCGGGAGAAACTTGCCATATTGACACCGCTTGTGTTGTAATAGTCGGAACCGATACCCGCATTCAGCGACAGTGTGGGCATGAGAGCACTTTTGGCAAGTTTTATGCTTTCGTTAGTACCTTTCAGACGGTATAGTTCCGCCTGAATTTCAGGTTTGAAAGCCAAAGCCTCCTGAAAAATCTCATCGGGTGTCATTAAAAGTGTTTCCTCCGTTGGGATAATATTATCCGCATTTGGACACTCGATGTAAAATCCTTCGGGAGAGGACAGTTCCAGCAGTTGGGTAAGGTCGAGTAAAGCCAAACGATAGTCATTGTCTGCTTGCGTGTATGTTAGTCGGCTGTTGGCGAGGGTAGCTTCCTGCTGTGCGACTTCCACACCGCTTGCTTTACCGTTGGAATACAACTGCTGAAGACGTACAACCTGCAACGAGTCGATGGCTATCTGTCGGAGAGCCACGTCACGGAGATTGATGTCATACAGAATTTGCACGTATGCCTGTGCGACCTGTACGCTGATGTCATTGCGGGCTTTTTCCAAATCAGATGTCGCTGCCTGCAAGTTGAGTTTATTAAGCGCAATTGTGCGTTCAGTCTTCAAACCGTCGAAGATGGGCACATTGGTGGCGAGGGTGAATGATGTAGTTGCGGTATTGGTGTTTGTATAAGTATTTTCTGCGGTAAGACCTCTGCCGAATGACCAGTTTTGGGATGCTGAAGCGGCAAGGTTAGGCAGGCGTGAGTTTTTCGCTGTACTGACATCTATTTCACGTTGCTGCCGTGTGATGTCCTGCTGCTTTACGGTTATGTTATTGTCGAGAGCATATTGGATGCACTCCTGCAATGACCATTCATGCCGTTGGGCAAGACAAATCAATGTGCAGAAAGAGAATATGTATGTGATGAATAAAAACTTTTTCATGTGTGTAGCATTGATTTTATTATTCGCTTACTTTCTGTGGACCTCTCACCTTGTCTTTTGTTGTCAGTCCGCTCTTTATCTCGATATTCACGCCATCACTAAGACCAGTGGTTACTTTTTTGCGTTCGTATTTGTTGTCATTGCCTTCTCCTGTCATGACGTAAACGTATGTGTCGCCATCACTGAACTCAATAGCACTCTCTGGTACTGAAAGTACGTTTGATTTCCGTGTGAGAACTATCTCGGCATTGGCACTGTAACCGGAACGGATCTCATTTCCTTGCGGAACGGTTACGGCAGCCTTTATTTCAAACTGGTTAGCACCGTTGTTCTCAGTAGCTTTCGGGGAGATATACTCCAAAGAGGCATCGAATGTCAGATCTTGCAATGCACCGATAGTGATTTTCATCGGTATACCCACTACAAGTTGTCCCACTTCAGTCTCATCGATATTACCCTTGAATATCAGGTCGCTCATGTCAGCCACAGTTGCTATTGTAGTACCATCGTTGAAAGTGTTACTGAGAATTACTGAGTTGCCCACCTTTACAGGCACGTCAAGTATTATGCCGCTTATTGTGGAACGGATAAGGGTACTGCTGGCGTTGGCGTTACTGCTTGACACTCCGTCACGCACTACTTCCAATGCATCTATTGCAGCTGCTTTCTCTTCTTTCGCCTGGTTCAGTTCAAGAAGCACGTTGTCGTATTCGTCGGCACTGACTAACTGTCTGTCGTAAAGGTTTTTCTCACGTTCATAGTTGATTTCCGCCTGTTTCAGATTGACCTCGGCAAGGCGCACACGACTTTCGGCAGAACTGAGACTACCCATATCAGGTATCACCTTAACTTTTGCAATTACCTCACCCTCTTGCACCTTGTCGCCGGCATCCTTGTAAAGGTCAGTGATGATACCGCTTATCTGTGGCTTTACCTCCACCTCATCGCGCGGCTCAATCTTTCCAGTTATCACAGTTGTCCTGCTGATTTCCATAACTTTCGGACTAAACTCCTCATAAACCACAAGTTGCGGCCTTGACTTCATGTATAGGAATACGA
>JAJQAR010000355.1 GCA_021203705.1 Prevotella sp.
CAATGATCAGGGGGCGGGCATTATCGTCGATTATAACGTGTGGAGGAACCCGACTACTACGCTTACATCTCTTGATGTGAACAGCAAGACATCAACAGTAACTGCTGTTTATTCCATGCCGGAGGTATATGCCTCTCTGACAATGAAATACTGCCTCTCACCTGACGGCAGCATCGAGTTTACGCAAAATTTACAGACAAGCGACACTGCTCACGTGGCTGACATGTTCCGATTTGGCGTTGTTATGCAACTGCCTTACGATATGGACAACAGCAGTTATTATGGCAGAGGACCGATAGAGAATTATGCCGACAGAAAACAGTCGCAGTTGATAGGCATTTACAACGCTACCGCAGATGAACAGTTCTTCCCTTATATCCGACCACAGGAATCTGGTTTGAAAAGTGATATCAGACAATGGCAGCAAACTGACTCGCAGGGTTCGGGTATCACTATCGTGCCTCTCGCTCCTGTCTATGCTTCTGCCTTGCATTACAATATCGCCGATCTTGACGGTGGCGACGCTAAGGAGCAACGCCATTCGCCAGAGGTGCCTAAGTCAAAATATACTAATTTGAACATTGATGCTGAACACTATGGCCTCGGTGGTGTGAACAGTTGGGATAAAAATGCTGTTCCATTGCCTCAATATCGTATTGGTTATGGCAACAAGACTATGACCTTCAGAATTTTGCCTTGCGGCATTTAGTTTACGGAACATCAATGGGCAGTGGCTTACCTCTGTAATGTTTCCTGTTCTCTCCGTTTATAGTCAAAGTTAAACAATGTTCAAATAAAGCAAAAAGAAAGTAAACAGCCTCAAAAACAAGTAAAAATCTTTGGCTGTTAACATATAAACAGATATATTTGTACCAGTAAATTGACATTTTGTCATAAACCTTTTAAACTCACAAATATGGAAGTTGAGAAAATAATGCAGGGGTTGCAGAGTAAACACCCAGGCGAGTTGGAGTATCTCCAAGCAGTAAAAGAGGTGCTGGTATCAATCAAGGATGTATATAACAGTCATCCTGAATTCGAGAAGGCAAGTCTTATCGAAAGATTAGTGGAACCTGAAAGGATTATCACTTTCCGTGTTCCTTGGGTTGACGACAAGGGCAAGGTAAACGTGAACATCGGCTACCGCGTCCAGTTCAATAGTGCCATTGGTCCTTACAAGGGCGGACTGAGGTTTCACGCCTCTGTAAACCTGTCTATCTTGAAGTTCCTCGGATTTGAACAGATTTTCAAGAACGCTCTCACCACACTGCCTATGGGTGGCGCAAAGGGTGGTTCTGATTTCTCCATCCGTGGCAAGAGCGACGCTGAGGTTATGCGTTTCTGCCAGGCATTCATGACGGAATTGTACCGCCACGTAGGGCCTGACGAGGATATTCCTGCCGGTGACATCGGTGTCGGCACCCGTGAGATTGGCTACCTCTTTGGTATGTACAAAAAATTGACTCATCACTGGGATGGCTTCATCACTGGCAAGGGTCTTGAATGGGGCGGCTCTCGTATCCGTCCAGAGGCTACGGGTTATGGTGCACTGTACTTCGTTAACCAGATGCTCAATGAGCACAATATCGACATTAAGGGCAAGACGATTGCTGTTAGTGGTTTCGGTAATGTTGCTTGGGGTGCTATCCAGAAAGCTGACCAGCTCGGCGGCAAGGTGGTAACAATTTCTGGTCCTGACGGTTATATATATGACCCGAATGGTATCACGGGCGAGAAGATCGACTATCTGCTTGAACTCCGTGCTACTGGTAATGATGTTTGCCAGCCTTACGCTGACGAGTTTGAAGGCTCTACCTTCGTGCCTGGCAAGCGTCCTTGGGAGGTTAAGGCTGACATCTACCTCACTTGTGCTACGCAAAACGAACTTGACGGCAACGATGCTGATACTATCTTGGCTAACAAACCATTCTGTGTTGCTGAGGTTTCCAACATGGGTTGCACGGCAGAGGCTGTTGACAAGTTCATCGCCGCACGACAGTTGTTCGCTCCTGGCAAGGCTGTCAATGCCGGTGGCGTGGCTACATCAGGTCTCGAAATGACTCAGAACTCTATGCGCCTGAATTGGAGCGAGGCTGAGGTTGACGAGAAATTACATACAATTATGCACAGTATCCACGGGCAATGCGTTAAATACGGCAAACAGGCTGACGGTTACGTTGACTATGTCAAAGGCGCGAACATCGCTGGCTTCATGAAAGTCGCAAACGCTATGATGGCTCAGGGAATAGTATAATAGTTCTCTAATTAGAAAAGGAGGTATATTATAGTTTGAGGAAATTTTTTATAATATTATCTCTTATGTTTTGCTGTACCATTCTTCATGCACAGGAGAATGGTATAGCAAGCTATTATTCTAACCGTTTACAGGGGCGCAGGACAAGCAACGGCGAAAGATACCACAAGGATAGTCTTACGTGTGCCTACAACCGCTTCCCTTTCGGCACAATGCTCAAGGTAACAAACATAAAAAACGGCAAGAGTGTCGTGGTGAGGGTTACTGATAGGTGTGGCAGCAACCACCGCATTGACCTTTCATACGCTGCCGCAAAGGAAATAGACCTCATCAGGTTGGGGACGACTACTGTCGAGATTAGAAGATTGGAGGAACCTGATGCTCTGCCGAAAGAATGATTTTTATTTCCGCATAATCACTCCTTCATCAGTAATCACGACATTACCATTGGGCATGTCTTCTGCTGTCAGTTTTTGTATCTGGCGTATAACCTTTCTGTTATTGTCGTAGCGTGGACCTAATCCCTTGTATTGGATGAATGGATGGATTTTGCCCGACAGAAACTCTCCTTTCTTGTTTATCTTCGCCTCAATAACGGGTGCATAACCTGATATACCCAAAATACTGATGCTATAAGGCGTACAGAAATTTCCCAAACTGTATGCTATGAACCTGTCCTTGTAAACCTCAACGCAACGCACTACGTGTGGACCATGACCGTAAACGATGTCTGCTCCGTTGTCTATGCAGAAATGGGCAAAGTCGCGCAACGCTCCCCTATCTTCGGTGAAAAACATCTCTTTCTCGTATGGCAGATGACTCTTGTCCTCGCCTTCCGCTCCTCCGTGAAACGATACTATAATGATGTCTGACTTTGTTTTAAGGGTGTCGAGTACGGTTTTCACGGCAACAAAATCCTGTATCTTCAACGTGTAATAATTGTGCCCGAATGCACACAGTCCGTATCTTATGCCATCTTTTTCTATTACAGCATACCTGCTGTGCCACTTCACTCCCGCATGACTTATCCCAAGACTATCCAAAAGGTGCTCCGTGGAGCGCACTCCCGTCATACCGAAATCAAAAGCATGGTTGTTTGCCATACTCAAAAAGTCATACCCTGCTTCTTTTAGTCTTGGCGCAAAGTCGGTGGGCGTCCTGAATGCGTATGCGTGTTGTATGGTTTTCTTCTCCAACTCAGCACTGTCGCACAACGTCCCCTCAAGGTTGCCTACTGCCACGTCTGCCCTTTCAAGTATGTGCCTTACGTCATTGAAAAGTTGACGTCCTTTGTCTGCCGGCAATACTGTGTCGGGATATGTCGTACCCATCATAATATCGCCTGTCAGGGCTATTACTAAAGTGTCCTGCTGTGGACCTCTTGTGTCGTCCCTACCCGACTCATCACTATCATAAACAACGGATGTTGCCGGTTTCCCGTCAACATCCGTTGAATTGCAGGCTGCTTCCATTATGCCTGCCAATATGAATATGCTGAAAGCTATTAGCTTCATGTTACATCACACGGCGTGCTCCTACATAACGGCGTGCATAATAATCTTCTGTACTGCTGCTTACCGTTATGCCTTTCTTGCTGCTGGCATGTATAAAACTGAATGTGCCGTTTTCCTGATTTACATCTACCACAATTCCCACATGACCGATTGACCTGCCTGAACCAGGACTCTTGAAGAATACAAGGTCGCCTGTCTGAAGGTTTTTCTTTTCTACTGATTTTCCTTGATTATACTGCTCACGGGATGACCTGCTAAGGGATATGCCTAATTGTCCGAATACATAACTCGTAAACCCTGAACAGTCGAATGAGTAAGGTCCTGCCTGACCGGAACGGTAACGGTCGCCGATATGTGAGAATGCTTCATCCATCACGTTACCTACCATAGAAAACGAATAACCATCAAATTCTGCATCTTCTCCATTATAGAGGAAGTCATAATTGTCTATTTCATCATACATGTTTTCTTCTTCGTTCTTGTTCTTGTTGTTGTCCTTATCCTTATCGGCAAGAATAGGGGCTGCCACAAGCAGAAGCAACGCTATCATGGTTATTAT
>JAJQAR010000010.1 GCA_021203705.1 Prevotella sp.
GGTAATGCTCGCACCAGGGAAAGGAAAAGGGCAGCAGCTTTACGATGCAATAAATTCCTTCCGTGAGCGTATCCTCACAATGGTTATTGAGGATCGCCAGAAGAAAATTATCGCAAGCAACCTCACTACTCAGTTGCCTGAAAACGCACAGACAATGGGGCGCAACTGGCAGGAATATATGTTCGAGGACATGCCTGTCGCTGCTGCTGTCACTCTGCTCACTAAGCTGCAGAGTGATATCCGTTATGCAGAGGGCGAGGTGCTTCACACTTTGGCAGCGAACATCGACATCAAGGATATCCGTGTGAACAAGCTCAGTGCATTTGTGATTCCTAATGCCCAGACTATCGTCAGGGGAGACAAGTTCTCTGCACAGATAGTGATGGCGGCAGTAGATACCACACAGACACCAGAGATCTACATCGGCGGCAAGCAGATGAATTTGAGCAACAATACATACGAGTTTGTTACAAGTCAGACCGGTGATTTCAACCTTACAGGTTATATCACCATGCAGGACGGTACGGGACAGACTATCCGCCGTGATTTTAATCAGAGTTATACTGTGGTTGAACCAAGTGCTACGGTGTCTGCCGACCTTATGAACGTACTCTATGCTGGTTACAACAACCCTATGAGTATCAGTATTCCAGGCGTTCCTGCCAATAAGGTGACAGCCACGATGAGCGGCGGTACGCTGCAACCAGTAGCACCAGGCAAGTATATCGCCAGACCTGCATCTATCGGAAATGATGTTACAATTACTGTCGCCTCTTTGCAGACTGGCAGTCCGAAGATGGTTGGTGAGTATTCTTTCCATGTCCGTAAGTTGCCAGATCCGACGGCATATATCGTTATCGGTGATGACAGGTTCAAAGGCGGAGGATTATCCAAGTCAGCTATAATGTCAGCACCAGGCATAAAGGCTGCTATCGATGATGGCCTTTTGGATATAGAGTTTAAGGTTATCAGCTTTGAGGCAGTGTTCTTCGACAACATGGGTAATGCTGTTCCGATGGTGTCAGACGGCAACAAGTTCTCTGCACGACAGAAAGAGGCATTCCGTGGATTGTCACGCAACAAGCGCTTCTACATCAGCAGAATAAAGGCGGAAGGTCCCGATGGGCTTACTCGAGATTTGCCTTCCTCAATGGAGATTATAGTGAAATAATGAGAATATAAATATGAGAAGTTTATTAACCGTATTGATACTCCTATGTTTTGCGTTGTCAACATACGCACAGCCTACGGCACGCAGGAAGGAGCAACAACAGCAGAATGCGTCGAAAACACAGACGCTTACTACGAGGGCGTTGATATCATACCCCACAGCAGCTCCCATGGCGGAGGATGTAGTGTGGAGACGTGACATATACCGTGAGATAAACCTTGAGGAGGAAGCCAACTCCGGATTGTATTATCCTGTTGAGCCGACGAGTACAGAGATGAATCTGTTCACCTACATTTTTAAGTTGATGATGCGTGGTGATCTCAAAGTATATGAGTACCGTCTTGATGGCAACGAGGTGTTTAACGACTCTGCGAGGGTGAAGCCACTGACGCTTTTAGATAACTATCATATCTATTATGAGAGGAACAATGGGCGTGTGCGTATCGACAACAGCGATATCCCTTCAAGGGAGGTGAAAAGCTATTATATCAAGGAGAGTGCTTATTACGACCAGGCTTCTGCCACTTTTCATACAAAAGTTATAGCTCTCTGCCCTATTATGTCGCGTGAGGATGATTTCGGTGACTCCGAACAGAAATATCCTTTGTTCTGGGTTAAGTACGAAGACCTCGCCCCGTTCCTTAGCAAACAGATAATAATGACGAGTGATTTGAACAATGCCGCCACAATGAGTGCAGACGACTATTTCACTCTCAATAGATATAGGGGTAAGATTTACAAGACAAACAATATGCTCGGACGCACGCTCAGTCAGTATTGTCCTACCGATTCTGCCATGTCCAACGAGCAGAAACGTATTGAGAAGGAAATTGAGATGTTTGAGAACAACATCTTCCGTGACCAGGCAAGGGCAGACTCATTAGACAGCATCGCTAAGACCGCTAACATGAAGAAAAAAGGTACTAAGACGGTGGCAAAGAACCGCCGCGCATCCTCGACAACCTCCACATCACGGAAAACAAGTTCTGGCAGCAGTTCTTCTGGTTCTGGTGAGGCTCGTATCTCTGTACGTAGGGAAAGACATTAACACGCAAAATCCGCCTTCCAATCTATGGGAGACGGATATATTTGTAAAATATAAAAACAAACATTATTAAACCCGATATTATTAATTAAAACTGCGATATATGAAAAAACTATTTACTCTATTAATAGTCATTGCGGCATTATGTGTTTCTGTTCCTTCACAGGCACAGTTCAAGTTCGGTTTGAAAGGCGGACTTAACACCAATGAGATGTCTTTCAACAGGGATTTTGTAAATTCGTCAACAAGTATGGGCTTCTTCATTGGTCCTACCGTAAAGTTCAAAGTTCCTATCATCAACATCGGTTTTGACCTTTCTGCCATGTACGACCAACGTGAGGTGCAGTTAGAGGACCCTCGTGGCGGCAACCTCCGTCAGAAGGCTATTGTAGTGCCTATTAATGTGCGTTATGACTTTGGCTTGGCTGATATTGTCGGCATTTATATTGCCGTTGGTCCACAATTCGGTTTCAATGTCGGTTGTAAGGATTTTACCCTGCGTGACAACAGAAATTGGAATCTGAAATCCGCAAACACAAGTATCAACGTAGGAGCTGGTGTTATGTTGCTTGACCATGTACAAGTAGGTGCAAACTACAACATCGCTTGCGGCAGGTCAGGTGATTACTATGATGGGGATTATCCTAATGAATATGTCAGAGCCCATTGGAACACCTGGCAAGTATCACTTGCATACTATTTTTGACTTTTCACTGCCACGGTATCGGTGTTGCATTTGCCCTGAAATATGCGATGAGCTCGATGTCAAATATCAGGGTACTGTAAGCAGGTATATTATTATATGCGGTAGTGCCGTAGCCTAACTGGTACGGAATGTACACGCGCCAAATGTCACCGATGTGCATATATTGCAAAGCCGTAGTAAAACCATCTATAAGACTTCCGACATAAAACTCTGCGGGATATGCAGTAACTGAATTATAGTCGCCTGTATAGTTCTCGTCAAACACAAACCCATCGGGATACGATGTTGAAGGGATAAGTCGCCCGCGATAGTTCACATATACCGAGTCGGAATACATAGGGCACCCGCTTCCCGTTCCTTCTTCCAATACCTTAACAGCAATGAATTTGGTGGGTTCAAGTTCTATGGTGTCCTCATAGGAATAGTTTTTTATCAGTTTCCAGCTTCCATCAGCATTTTCCAAAGCTATATTGTATATGTTCTGGAAATAAGCTTCATTGCGTGCCTGCCAGTCGGGGAACTCCTCAACGCTATCGTCATTCTCGCTGCAAGAGCCGATGAAGAGCGGCAACACGAGCAACGCTATAATCGCTATGATATTCAGTTTTTTCATTTATTGTTGTTTTTTAAGCAAAGAAGCGATACTTACTTTTTCCTCGATTATTCCGTTCAGTTCGCTGATGCTCACCCTGTCTTGTTTCATAGTGTCACGGAAACGTAGTGTTACGCAGTTGTCGTTCAACGTGTCATGGTCAACTGTCACACAATATGGTGTACCGATAGCATCCTGACGACGGTAACGCTTACCGATACTATCCTTTTCATCATACTGGCAGTTGAAGTGGAATTTCAGGTTGTCAACAATCTCGCGGGCTTTCTCCGGCAGTCCGTCTTTCTTAACCAATGGCATAACGCAAAGTTTCACAGGTGCGAGTGGTGCAGGTAGCTTGAGCACTACACGTGTCTCACCGTTCTCCAACTTCTCCTCCTCGTATGAGTGGCACATTATTGATAAGAACATACGGTCAACACCGATACTCGTTTCAATGTCGTACGGGGTATAACTCTCGTTTGTCTGTGGATCGAAATATTTTATTGCGCGGCCAGAGAATTTTTCATGCTGCGACAGGTCGAAATCGGTACGGCTGTGAATACCTTCAACCTCCTTGAAACCGAAAGGCATCTTGAACTCGATGTCAGTAGCGGCATTGGCGTAGTGGGCGAGTTTCTCATGGTCGTGGAAACGATAATTCTCTGCACCGAAACCAAGTGCCTGGTGCCATTTCATTCGTGTTTCCTTCCACTTTGCGAACCATTCCATCTCTGTTCCTGGCTTTACAAAAAACTGCATTTCCATCTGCTCAAACTCACGCATACGGAAAATAAATTGACGG
>JAJQAR010000237.1 GCA_021203705.1 Prevotella sp.
TCTTTAAAACTGATACTTTTTTTACGATATTGCCGCCCAATTTATATTTGTCTTTCTTAAAGCATCGAGGCGTTGCCACAGCATTTTGTTCTCGTTTTTCACGCATAGAGGGTCGCTCTCCACAATCTTGCGTGCCTCGTCACGGGCAAGCTGCACGAGTTGTCCATCACGGGCTATATCTGCTATCTTAAGGTCAAAAGCAATACCGCTCTGCTGTGTACCTTCAAGGTCGCCCGGTCCACGCAACTTCAAGTCAGCCTCGGCAATACGGAAACCGTCATTAGTCTCACACATTATATTAATACGGCGACGGGTTACGTCACTCAACTTGCGTTTGCTCACAAGGATACAGTATGACTGGTCTGCTCCCCTGCCAACACGTCCACGCAACTGGTGCAGTTGGGAAAGTCCAAACCGCTCGGCATTCAGTATGACCATAACCGATGCATTAGGCACATTGACACCCACCTCGATAACGGTGGTGGCGACAAGCATCTGTGTCTCACCGGCAACGAAACGCCTCATCTCCTCCTCTTTATCTGCAGGTTTCATCTTACCATGCACCTTACTGAGACGGAACTCAGGAAATGCCGCCTTCAATGTCTCATAACCTTCCTCAAGATTTTTCAAGTCTATCTTCTCGCTCTCCTTTATTAATGGAAACACAACATACACCTGTCGCCCCTCGTTTATCTGCTGGCGTATTCCATTATAAAGAGTAGTCATCGCATCATCGTACTTATGCAGCGTGACAACAGGCTTGCGACCGGGAGGCAGCTCATCGATAACGCTGACATCGAGGTCTCCATATATTGTCATCGCCAATGTACGGGGTATAGGTGTCGCTGTCATAACAAGTACATGGGGAGGATTTTGACTCTTGTTCCACAGCCTCGCCCTCTGCGCAACACCGAAACGGTGCTGCTCGTCAACCACCACGAAACCGAGACGTAAAAACTGTACGGTGTCTTCTATTACGGCATGTGTACCTACAAGAATGTTCACGCTCCCATTAACAACGCCTTCAAGTACGGCTTCCCTTTGCTTTCCTTTTACAATACCGGTGAGCAACTCCACACGCACGTCCATAGTTCCAAGAAATTCCCTTAACGTGGCAAGGTGCTGCTCCGCAAGGATTTCAGTAGGTGCCATTATGCACGCCTGATAACCGTTGTCTATGGCTATCAGCATCGACATCAATGCCACCAATGTCTTACCACTGCCCACATCTCCTTGCAACAGGCGGTTCATCTGTCGCCCTGAGCCCATGTCCTTGCGTATCTCCTTAATCACACGCTTCTGGGCATTGGTGAGCGAGAAAGGCAGGTGATTATAGTAAAACTCGTTGAAAACAGCCCCCACATTATTAAATATGTAACCTCTGTATTTTCGCCTTTGGTCACTGGCATAGCGCAGGATGTTGAGCTGCACGTAAAACAGTTCCTCAAATTTCAGGCGGTAGCGGGCATTACCCATATCCTCCGGTGTCTTTGGGTAGTGTATCTTGCGCAACGCCTCATCTCTCGAAACAAGGTGGAGGGGCTTGGTTATAAACGGTGGCAACGTCTCGGCAAACGGATCTTTTTTATTCTCCAACAAAGTCTTTGTAAACTTCTCAATGGCATGGGAGGTCAAACGCGCCTTCTTCATGCGCTCGGTAGTAATATAATATGGTTGCATACCCATTTGGGATAGTTGCAATTCCGAAGCCTTGTCAAGGTCCGGGTGGGCAAACTGGAAACGGTTGTTGAACACCGTAGGACGACCGAATATCACGTATTCAGTACCTACCTTGTAGCTGTCCATAATATACTTAGCACCTGTAAACCAAACGATGTCTGCCACCCCTGTACCGTCGCTTACATGCGCCACTAACCTCGTGCGATGAAAACCCATGTCAAACTTCTCGTAACTCAGTATCCTTGCGATTACCTGCACGAAAGGCATGTCCGACGAGAGTTCATTGATATGGTAAACCTTACTGCGGTCTACATATTTATAAGGATAATACTCTATCAGATCACGATATGTAGCTATCTCTAATTCCTTAACCAGCAACGCCTTGCGGTTAGGTCCAACGCCTGTGAGATACTGTATGTCCTGATCTAAAAAATCGAGCATTAATATGGTTGCTACCTATTTTGATATACTATCTGTTATACCAATACTTTGGCAATTCTAAGGTCGTATGGTGTGGTGATTTTTATGTTCTCACGGTTGCCGTCAACAAGTGTAACCGGCTGTCCGAAACTCTCCACCACCGATGCGTCATCGGTGAAATTCTCGTTGTAGGGCTGCTGATAAGCCTTTTTGAGTAGCTGTATGTCGAAAGTCTGGGGTGTCTGCACAAGTAGATAGTCTGTACGCGGCACCGTCCTCGTTACATTTCCCTCCTCGATATGCCGCAGCGTGTCCATAACAGGCACTACCGGTATTACTGCCTTTGCCGTCCTCGCTGCCTCAAAACAGTTGCTTATCACCTCAATAGAAGGGAACGGGCGCACGCCATCGTGTATTGCCACTACACCCTCCTCATCATCGGGAATTAAAGAAAGTCCATTCTTGACAGAGTGGAAGCGTGTCTCCCCACCGGCGGCGACAGCATCCACGCTGGTGAAATTGTGGTTCTTGCACATCTCGTTCCACTGCTCATGTTGCTCTTTGGGCAGTACCACGATAATCTTCGAGTCAATGCTGTACTCCTTGAAACGTACTATCGTGCGCATGAGTACAGGCAACCCGTTGATAGGGAGAAACTGCTTCGGTACATTAGTACCCATACGTAGTCCCTTGCCCCCTGCTACAATAACTACATAATCCATTGCCTATTTATCCATGAGAAAATTATACATCATGCCTTCAGCAACTTCATTTGCCACATCCTCTCCTCTGAGAATGGCAAGAAGCGTGTATGAGTAGGGTAACGCTGCGGCAGGGCCCTTACCAGTAATAATATTGCCGTCGACAGTGCATAATTCCTCAGTGTATTCAGCACCTTGCATATAAACCTCGAAACCAGGATAACAGGTGGCACGCTTGCCTTTCAGTAAGCCCAAGCCGCCAAGTACCAATGGAGCGGCACATATCGCACCAATCATCTTGCCCTTTGCGTCCTGCTCCAAAAGCAACTGTTTCATAGCTTCGTGCTCATTAAGGTTGGTGGCTCCTGGCAGACCGCCAGGCAGCATCAGCAAGTCTGCGTCACTGAAATCCACATCCTCAAAGAGCATATCTGCCTTTACCTCTACCTTGCTCGCACTTTCCACTATGAGAGAGCCTGTAAGACTGACCGTCTTGATGTAAACACCGGCACGCCGCATTACATCCACCGGTATCATCGCCTCAATTATCTCGAAGCCTGTTGTTAGAAATTCATAAACTTTAACCATATTGAATTAGTTTTATCTGTTATATCATTTTAAGACATACAAACATGCCCGTCATTTAAGACAGGCAAGATATTCCTTTATAGTGCGGTCAAGTCCCATATACAGGGCATCACAGATAATGGCATGACCAATGCTCACTTCATCGAGCCAAGGGATGTTCTGCCAGAAATAGCGCAAATTCTCAAGACTGAGGTCATGACCTGCATTCAGTCCGATACCAAACTCACGGGCTGCCTTTGCCGCCTGCACGAATGGCTTTATAGCCTTCTCACGGTCAGCAGCATATCCCGAAACATACGGCTCTGTATATAGCTCCACCCTGTCGGCACCGCATTTCGCAGCATACTCCACCATCTTGCAATCAGCATCAACAAATACGGATGTTCTTATCCCCGCACTCTTGAACCTCCCTATCACATCGGTCAGGAATGTCTCGTTAGCAACAGTGTCCCAACCGTGATTACTCGTTATCTGCTCCTCTGAGTCGGGCACGAGAGTAACCTGCGTTGACTTTACCTCTAACACCAAATCAATGAACCTGTCAATCGGGTTGCCCTCAATGTTGAACTCCGTTGTAATGCGTGGTCTCAACTCCCTGACATCATTATATCTGATATGTCTCTCATCAGGGCGGGGGTGCACCGTTATTCCTTGTGCGCCAAACCTCTCACAGTCGGAAGCCACCTTCAGCACATCGGGATTGTTTCCTCCACGTGCGTTGCGCAGAGTGGCGACTTTGTTGATGTTAACGCTTAATTTTGTCATTTTTTAGAATTTTAATTTACCTACAATATCTAATATTAAGCAAATTTTGTAACTTTGCACTTCAATAACAGAGAGGTGAAAAACGGGAATTATTCTTGTATTTTCGCCTTGTGCTATTTGCGCAGAGCAATAAAAAACTGCGGCAAAGTTACAAAATGTTTGGTATTTATCACCATTCAGTAGAAATTAAAGATGTAAAAAGGTTAAAATATGAACTTACCTCACTTGAAATTCGCCTTGTTCGGCAACTCTTACCAGGCAAAAAAGTCGGAAAACGTAACTAAGATAGTATCTTTCCTCAATGAAAAGGGGGCGGAGATATGCATCGAAAAGGAGTTCTACGATTTCCTCGTAAGAAACGGTAGGATAAAGGAAGGTAGTGTTTCAATATTTGAGAACAGCGATTTCACTGCTGACTATGTAATCTCGATGGGTGGTGATGGCACTCTCTTGCGGGCGGCGACACATGTCGGTGACAAGAAAATCCCAATCCTCGGTATCAACATGGGCAGACTCGGTTTTCTTGCCGACATAGTGCCTTCGGAGATTGAGAGTGCTTTGGAATCTATTTACAAGGGAGACTTCCGTCTTGAACAACATTCTGTGATACACGTGAAGAGCGATGGCGAACCGTTGCAAAATTTCCCCTGTGCCCTCAACGATATAGCGGTGCTGAAACGCGACAACGCTTCGATGATCTCAATACACGTGAGCATCAACGGCGAGTTTCTCGTAACTTATCAAGCAGATGGACTGATAGTAAGCACGCCAACAGGTTCCACGGCTTACTCCCTCTCCAACGGCGGTCCGATAATAGCACCTGAAACGGGCATTCTCTGCCTCACACCAGTTGCTCCGCACAGCCTTAACATACGCCCCATTGCCATCCCCGATGATTCCGTCATCACATTGACGGTGGAGAGCCGCAGCCATAATTTCCTGATCGCTGTTGACGGGCAGTCGGAGAAATGTGAGGAGCATACCACGTTGACAATAAGGAAAGCTCCTTATTATATAAGTATTGTGAAACGCAGCAATCAAAACTATTTCGCCACATTGCGTGAGAAGATGATGTGGGGAGCAGACAAGAGGATATGAAAAAGATAATATTTATATTGACATTAGCACTCGCCATCACCACCAGCGTAATGGCGGAGGATGCAGACTCGCTATATGCGAAAGACCTGTTGCAACCAGGGACAACAGCACCTGAGTTCACATTGAACGACATCGATGGCACGAGCCACTCTCTCGCCTCTCTCCGTGGCAACTACGTGGTTCTTGATTTTTGGGCTTCATGGTGTCCTGACTGCCGCAAGGATGTACCAAAGATGAAAGAACTGCACGAGCAATACGGCAATGTGGCAACATTCGTAAGTATCTCATTTGATGACAATAAAGCCAACTGGAGCAAATACGTCAACGAGAATGGTATGGACTGGCTACACCTCAGTGAACTGAAAAAATGGAAAGAGACAGAGATTTCAAAACTCTACAACATAAAATGGATACCTGCCACCTATATCCTCGACCGTAACGGCGACATCATTTTAGCAACTGTGATGATTGAAAAAGTGGCTGAAAAACTGAAAGAACTGAAAGAATTATAATATTGCCTTATATATTAAGGTGTAAGGTTAAACAACAGGAGTAAAAAGGAATGGATAACAAACAGGCAACATTGGAACTCGGTACAAAACCGATGGGTAGGCTACTCATGCAGTACGCTCTGCCTGCAATTATTGCGATGACTGCCTCATCGCTTTACAATACCATTGACAGTATTTTCATCGGACAGGGCGTCGGTCCTCTTGCGATATCGGGACTTGCCATAACATTCCCTCTGATGAACTTGGCTTCGGCATTCGGCGCGGCTGTCGGCGCAGGTTCGCTGACGTGCATCTCTATCAAGTTAGGACAGAAAGACTATGCAATGGCACAACAGGTGTTCGGTACGAGTATTGTGCTCAACACCATAATCGGTATCTCTTTCGGTGTGGTTGCACTGATCTTCCTCGACCCGATACTCTATTTCTTCGGTGCGAGTGAACAGACTTTACCTTACGCACATGAGTATATGACCGTGATATTGATAGGTAACGTGTTCTCGCACATGTTCTTCGGTATGAACGCCATACTGCGTGCGGCAAGTAAGCCCCGCAAGGCGATGTATGCAACCATATTCACCGTGATATTGAATGTGATTCTCGCTCCGATATTCATTTGGCCCTTGCACCTCGGTATTCGCGGTGCGGCATTGGCAACCATCATTTCACAGACGACAGTGCTGATGTGGCAGTTCAAACAGTTCTGCAATAAAGACGACATCATCCATTTCCAGCATGGTATCTACAAACTGAGAAAGAACATCGTGAAGAACATCCTCGCAATAGGTATCTCCCCGTTCTCCATGAACGTATGTGCCTGTATCGTGGTGATTTTCATAAACAACACCCTTGTACATTACGGTGGTGACTTGGCGGTTGGCGCATACGGCATAGCCCATAAATTGGTGTTTCTGTTCGTGATGGTGGTGATGGGCCTCAACCAGGGTATGTTCCCTATTGCCGGTTACAACTACGGTGCGCAGAATCTTGCAAGGGTTATCAAGGTTCTTAAATATACGGCTACGGCAGGTGTTATCGTGATGACAATCGGCTTCCTGATTGTTCATATCTGGCCCTATCAATGCGTGCGCCTGTTCACTACCGACCCAGGACTTATCGAAATTTCCGAAGTCGCCGTAAAGGTGAACATGCTGGCACTCCCAATAGTCGGCCTACAAATGGTGGCAACGGGCTTCTTCCAGAGTATCGGAAAGGTGAACATCAGTATCTTCTTAGCTCTCTCCCGCAATATGCTGTTCTTCTTGCCTTTATTGTTCATCCTGCCGCCTATCTTCAAGTTAAATGGTGTGTGGATGGCAATCCCTGGTGCCGACATCATAGCCTCTATCGTAACTATATTCATGTTGGCTCACCAACTGAAAAAGATGAAAAAACAATTTAATACTGCTATATAATTATGGAAAACACAAAAAACATCATCATTAATGTCGGAAGACAACTCGGAAGCGGTGGCAGGGTGATAGCCAAACAGCTTGCCGAAGACCTCGGCTGCGAGTTTTACGACAAGGAACTTCTCAACCTCGCAGCAAAAGAGAGCGGGTTCAGTGAGAAAATTTTCGAGGAGAACGACGAGAATACCAGTTTTTTCAAGTCGCTTTTCCACATGAACACACCTTACGCTTCAGGGCATTATTTCTACAGCAACAAACTGTCACAGGAGAGCCTGTTCCAGTTCCAGAGCGATGCCATCCGCAAGGCTGCCGAAAACCACTCATGTGTGTTCGTGGGCCGTTGTGCCGACTATGTGCTACGTGATTTCGATAACAGGGTTGACATTTTCATCACGGCAAGTCTTGAAAATAGAATTAAACGTATAAGAAAGATACATTCCTGCTCCGATGAGGAGGCTGAAAAGATGATAGAGCATGGCGAGAGTATCCGCTCATCTTATTACAACTACTACACGGGCAAGACATGGGGCGACGGCAAGTCGTATGATATGTGCATAAACTCCGGTATCTTGGGCATTGATGGTACGGTTGACTTCATCAAGGAGTTTGTGAGAAGAAAATTCGCCCTCTGATCTTTCCTGATATGAGAAACGCTACGACGGAATGAAACGGATAGGAATTATCAGTGACACCCACGCCTACTGGGACGACAGATACCTGAAATATTTTGAGCCTTGCGACGAGATTTGGCACGCTGGTGACATCGGCTCGCTTGAGGTGGCGCAACGCCTTGCGGAATACCGCACATTCAGGGCTGTCTATGGCAACTGCGATGGCGGTGACCTGCGACGTATTTTTAGCGAGATACTGCGCTGGAAATGCGAGGATGCCGATGTGTTGATGAAACATATCGGCGGCTATCCCGGTAACTACGATTACAGCATCCGCAACTCTATCTTCGCCACTCCACCCCAACTGTTCATTAGCGGGCATTCACATATTCTCAAAGTGAAATATGATAAAACGCTCAACCTTCTGCATATCAATCCGGGAGCGGCAGGACTGCAAGGCTGGCATAAGGACAGGACGATAGTACGCCTGACCATTGACGGCAGGGAGTTCAAGGATCTTGAGGTGGTAACTCTTGCAGACCCACGCAAGGGGGATACTCACTTCTAAACGTGAATGTTTGTTTCATTCCTTTCTACAATAACATTACATTATTCTACGTTATTTAATATAATAACTATAACAAACGACATAGAATATGAAAACATACCTCGTTACAGGAGCCGCCGGCTTTATAGGCGCGAACTTTATAAAGTATCTTCTTTACAAGAAATACAAGGATGAGAACATCAAAATTATAGTGCTCGACCTGCTCACTTACGCCGGCAACTACGGTACTATAAAAAATGATATCGACAACAAGAGGTGCGTATTCGTGCATGGCGACATCCGTGACCGTGAGTTGGCAGACAGCATTTTTGCCGAAAACGACATCGACTATGTGGTGAACTTCGCCGCAGAGAGCCATGTTGACCGCAGCATAGAGAACCCGCAACTGTTCTTGCAGACAAACATTCTCGGAACACAAAACCTTTTGGATGCCGCACGCAAAGCTTGGGTGACTGGCAAGGATGAGGTGGGCTACCCTGTCTGGAAAACTGGCAAGCGTTTTCATCAGGTAAGCACTGATGAGGTGTATGGCTCTCTTGGTGCTGATGGCTTTTTCACTGAAAAGACACCGCTCTGCCCTCACAGTCCTTACAGCGCATCCAAGACCAGTGCTGATATGATCGTAATGGCTTACCGTGACACATACCACATGCCTGTGTCCATAACACGCTGCTCAAACAACTACGGTCCGTATCATTTCCCTGAAAAACTTATTCCTCTGATTATCAACAATATCTTGGAGGGCAAGAAACTGCCTGTTTACGGCAAGGGTGAGAATGTGCGCGACTGGCTGTATGTGGAGGACCACTGCAAGGCTATCGACCTTGTTGTACGTGAGGGCAAGGATGGTGAGGTTTACAATGTAGGTGGGCACAACGAGATGACTAATATCAACATCGTAAAACTCACTATCAAGACTATCCACGATATGATGGAGACTGACGTGAACCTGCGGAAAGTATTAAAAAAACAGGTCAAGGATGCACAAGGCAATATCGCAATCGACTGGATTAACGAGGACTTGATAACTTTCGTTACCGATCGCCTTGGTCATGACCAACGCTATGCCATAGACCCTACGAAGATTAAGAATGAGCTTGGCTGGTATCCTGAGACAAAATTTGCTGACGGTATAGTAAAGACTATCCGTTGGAATCTTGAGAACCAGGATTGGATCAGTGAGGTTACGAGTGGTGACTACCAAAAATATTACGAACAGATGTACGCAAACCGGTAAAAGAAATGAAAAAGATATTATTATTAGGCTCAGGAGAATTGGGCAAAGAGTTTGTTATCGCCGCAAAACGTGCGGGACAGTATGTTGTTGCCTGCGACCGTTACCCAAATGCCCCAGCAATGCAGGTTGCCGATGAGTGTGAGGTGTTCAGTATGCTTGATGGCGATGCCCTCGACAAGGCTGTCGCAAAGCACCACCCTGACATTATCGTACCGGAAATTGAGGCTATCCGCACGGAGCGTCTTTTCGACTACGAGAAACAAGGCATTCAGGTTACGCCAAGTGCGCGAGCCGTGAACTTCACGATGAACCGCAGGGCTATCCGTGACCTTGCAGCAAAGGAATTAGGACTGAAAACGGCAAAATATTACTATGCCAAGACACTCGATGAGCTGAAAGAGCACTCTAAAGAAATCGGTTTCCCATGCGTTATAAAACCACTCATGTCATCATCAGGGCACGGTCAGAGTATTGTAAAAGATGCTTCTGGCATTGAGGCTGCTTTTAATATGGCAATGGAAGGCAGTCGTGGTGATGTCAAGGAAATGATAATTGAGGAGTTCATTCATTTCGACAGTGAATTTACATTGCTTACGGTAACGCAGAAAAACGGTGAGACGCTGTTCTGCCCGCCTGTCGGTCATGTGCAGATTAGCGGTGACTACCGTGAGAGCTGGCAACCATACAAAATCAGCGAGAGCGACCTCAACGAGGCAAAGAGGATGGCAGGTGCCGTCACAAAAGCCCTTACCGGAGCCGGTATATGGGGCGTTGAGTTCTTCCTCAGCAAGGACAGGGGCGTTATCTTTTCGGAACTTTCTCCCCGTCCGCACGATACCGGTATGGTGACACTTGGTCATACCCTTAACCTCAACGAGTTTGAACTGCATTTCCGTGCCGTAATGGGACTGCCGATACCTGCCATTCACCTTGAGCATGCCGGTGCGAGTGCCGTTGTACTTGCAAAGGAGGAAGCTCACCACGAGCCTGAATATAATATGACCGATGTGCTTAGCGAGGACTATACCCGCCTCAGGATTTTCGGCAAGCAGGAGCAGCACGTCAACAGGCGCATGGGTGTCGTACTTTGCTATGGCGACTTGGATGCCGATACCACGGCACTGCGAGACAAGGCAAAACGGTTGGCAAGCACTGTGATTAAATAGGAACTGGAATTTATATAAAAACCGTCATTAAGGAGTATGAAAAAAATAATAGACTTACCGAAAATAGTTGACTACCGCGGCAATCTCACCGTGGCAGAGAGCATCACACACGTACCGTTTAATATCAAACGGGTGTATTGGGTTTATGATGTTCCTGGCGGTGAAAGCAGAGGTGGTCATGCCCACAAGAATTGTGTTACATTGATTATTGCGGTCAGTGGCAGTTTTACGGTAACTCTTGATGACGGAACCAACAAGCATACCTACCTCTTAAACCATCCCTATCAAGGCCTGATAGTTGAAACTGGCATTTGGAGAACTCTCGATGACTTTTCTTCTGGTGCAGTATGCCTTGTTCTTGCGTCAGAGAATTATGATGAAAATGACTACATAAGAGAATATGACGAGTTCTTAGAATACGTGAAATGTTCGAAATAAGGCGATATTCTGAAGATTATAAGGAGACATGGAATGAGTTTGTAAGACATTCTAAGAATGGTACGTTTCTTTTTGACCGAAACTATATGGATTACCATTCCGACAGGTTTTGCGACTGTTCTCTCTTGTTTTATACCGATAATACTTTGCGTGCGCTCTTGCCAGCAAATATTGATGGCGATACCCTTTACTCCCACCAAGGACTAACATACGGAGGACTGCTATCACACGACAATATCTCTGCTGCAGAAACAGTTACATTGTTTCATGAGCTGAACGATTATCTGCGCACTAATGGCATAAAGAAAGTGCAATACAAGTGCATTCCTTGGATCTATCACAAGCACCCTGCAGAGGAGGATTTATATGCCATTTTCCGTGAATGCAATGCTAAATTGATTGCCAGGGACATATCATCGACGATAATAATGAGCAATAAAATCAAGTGGCACAGAGACAGGAAATACGGAATAAACAAGACTGCCAACAACGGCATAACTATTGAGCGCAGCGATGACTTCCACAAGTTCTGGGATGTCCTGAATAATAACCTGTCAAACAAATATGGGGTGAGACCAGTTCACACCATAGATGAGATAGAACTTCTGAAATCACGTTTCCCCGACAACATTATATTATATGTGGCACGTAAGGACGATGTGGTGTATGGCGGAACGGTACTTTATATAACCGACAATGTGGTGCATGCGCAATACATTTCCGCAAGTCCTGAGGGGAAACACCTACGGGTGATTGACGCTATCTACAACGTTATCCTCAACCGTGACTTCACCGACTATCAGTATTTTGATTTCGGCAAGTCAACGGAGGAGCACGGCAATTACCTCAACGAGAGTTTGATATACCAGAAAGAAGGTTTTGGCGGGCGCGGTGTATGCTATGATACTTACGAATGGGAACTATGATTAAATACTTAGACCTACAGAAAGTTACGGCATGTCATGGCGAGGAGATAAACTCCGCCATTAGGCGTGTCGTTGACGGTGGCTGGTATCTGTTGGGCGAGGAGAACAGGCGTTTTGAGGAGGAATATGCCAAATACATCGGTACAAAGCATTGTGTAAGCTGTGGCAACGGACTTGATTCGCTTACTCTTATCCTTCGTGCATATATCGAAATGGGTGTGCTTAAAGAGGGCGATGAGGTAATCGTACCTGCAAACACATACATCGCAACAATCCTTGCAATTACTGAAAACAACCTTGTCCCAGTACTTGTAGAGCCACGCATAGACACGTTTCAGATTGATGACAACCGTATCGAAGATGCCATAACAGAAAAGACAAAGGCAATAATGCTCGTGCACCTGTACGGCCGTTGTGCATATACCGACCATATCGGAGAGCTATGCAAAAAATACGGCCTAAAACTATTTGAGGACAACGCACAGGCTCATGGCTGCTCGTACAACGGAAGGCATACCGGCTCATTGGGCGATGCCGCAGGACACAGTTTTTATCCTGGCAAAAACCTCGGTGCTCTCGGTGATGCCGGTGCCGTAACCACTGACGATGCTGAATTGGCAGAAAAAATAAGGGCCATAGCCAACTATGGGTCAAGTCGCAAATACGTGTTTGATTACATCGGGCGTAACAGCCGTATGGACGAGATTCAGGCTGCTGTTCTCCGCACAAAACTGCCATATCTCGATGCCGACAATGCCAAGCGAAAAACCCTTGCCATACGTTATATCCAAAATATCCACAACCCGAAGTTGCGACTTCCAAGTCTTGAGTATTGCGAGAACAGTGTTCATCACATCTTCCCAATATTATGCGAGAGCCTAGACGAATTGCAGCAATATCTCACAATCAATGGCGTACAGACACTTATCCACTAC
>JAJQAR010000154.1 GCA_021203705.1 Prevotella sp.
ATCGTGGAGAAGGTTAAGAAGGCATATCCAGAGATAGAGGCTCTCGACAATGACGCATTGCGTGCCCGCACCAATGAGATAAAGAAATACGTACAAGACTCCGCAAAGGAGCAGAAAGCTCAAATTGAGCAATTAAAGGCAACAATTGAGGACACGCCTATCGATGAGCGTGAGGAAATATTTAACCAGATAGACAAACTCGACAAGGAAGTTCTAGAGATTTACGAGAAAGCCCTTGATGAGGTATTGCCTGTGGCATTCAGTATCGTCAAGGAGACAGCCCGCAGGTTCAAGGAGAACGAGGAGGTTGTGGTTACGGCAACAGACTTTGACCGTGAACTTGCCATTAAGCGCGACTTCGTGAGAATTGAGGGCGACAAGGCGATTTACAGCAATCACTGGATGGCTGGCGGCAACGAGACGCTGTGGGACATGGTTCACTACGATGTGCAGCTCTTCGGCGGTGCCGTGTTACATCAGGGAAAGATAGCGGAGATGGCAACCGGTGAGGGAAAGACGCTCGTAGCTACATTGCCTGTGTTCCTTAATGCTCTGACAGGTAACGGTGTTCACGTGGTAACTGTCAACGATTATCTTGCAAAGCGTGACTCTGAATGGATGGGACCTCTCTATGAGTTCAACGGTCTATCAGTTGACTGTATCGACAAGCACAGACCGAACACCCTTGACAGAAGAAATGCTTACCAGGCGGACATCACTTTTGGAACAAACAACGAGTTCGGTTTCGATTATCTTCGTGACAACATGGCAATATCGCCAGCCGACTTAGTGCAAAGGCGGCATAACTACGCAATTGTCGATGAGGTCGACTCGGTGCTCATTGATGATGCCCGCACACCGTTGATTATCTCCGGTCCAGTACCAAATGGCGATGATCAGATGTTTGAGGAATACCAGCCCTTGGTAGAGAAACTTGTTGAAGTCCAGAAACGCCTTGCCACACAGTATTTGGCTGACGCAAGACAGAAGATAAATACAGCGAGTGAGAAGAACGACCAGAAGATGATGGACGAGGGTTTCCTTAGTCTGTATCGCTCCCACAAGGCATTGCCGAAAAACAAACCTCTTATCAAGTTCCTTTCAGAGGAGGGTATCAAGGCTGGTATGCTCAAGACGGAGGAGTATTACATGGAGAACAACAACCGTCGTATGCCAGAGGCGATAGAACCTCTGTATTTCGTGGTTGATGAGAAAATAAATTCTGTTGACCTGACCGATAAAGGTACGGAGTGGCTCGCAAAGCAGGTGAACAACAAGGACTTGTTTGTGTTGCCTGACATTACCACACAACTTGCAGAATTGGAGAATGAAAAAGGTCTTGATGAGCAACAGAAATTAGATAAGAAAGATGAGTTGTTCAACCACTATGCCGTGCAGAGTGAGCGTGTGCATACATTGCAGCAGCTTCTGAAAGCATACACCATGTTCAACCGTGATGATGAGTATGTTGTTATGGATGGTGAGGTGAAGATTGTGGATGAGCAGACAGGCCGTATTATGGAAGGCAGACAGTGGAGCGACGGTCTGCACCAGGCTATCGAGGCTAAGGAGCATGTCAAGGTGAAGGAAGCCACACAGACATTCGCCACCATCACGTTGCAGAACTATTTCCGTATGTACCACAAATTGGCAGGTATGACGGGTACGGCAATCACGGAGGCAGGTGAGCTTTGGGACATCTACAAACTTGATGTTGTGGAGATACCTACCAACAGACCTGTAATCCGCAATGATATGGACGACCGTGTCTATAAGACGGCACGTGAGAAATACAACGCCGTTATCGAGGAAATCGTAAATATGCGCAATTCCGGCAGGCCATGCCTTGTGGGTACCACATCTGTCGAGATCTCCGAATTGCTTAGTAGGATGCTTAACCTCAGACACATACCTCATAACGTATTGAACGCCAAACTGCACCAGAGAGAGGCAAACATCGTGGCAGAGGCAGGACAGAGTTCTAAGGGTACAGCGATAATAAAAGATGAGGATGGCTCAACGCATACAGAGGAGCGCATGCTCGGTGCTGTTACGATAGCAACCAACATGGCTGGACGTGGTACGGATATCAAACTGTCGCCTGACGTGAAGAATGCTGGTGGTTTGGCAATCATCGGTACTGAGCGTCATGAGAGCCGCCGTGTGGACCGCCAGTTGCGTGGCCGTGCCGGTCGTCAGGGAGACCCTGGAAGTTCTGTGTTCTTCGTCAGTCTTGAGGACAAACTGATGCGCTTGTTCGCCAGTGAGCGTATAGCAAAGGTTATGGACCGTCTCGGTTTCGAGGAGGGCGACAGGATAGAGGCACCAATCATCACGAAGAATATAGAGCGTGCGCAGAAGAAAGTTGAGGAGAACAACTTCGGTATCCGTAAGCGTCTGCTTGAATATGATGATGTGATGAACAAGCAGCGTACCGTGGTTTACGAGAAACGTCGCCATGCCCTTATGGGTGAAAGGATAGGCATGGATATCACGAATATCATCTGGGATCGTGTGGTACACATTATAGAAAATAACGACTATGAGGGTTGCCGTGATGAGTTTATGACTGTTCTTGCTATGGAATGTCCGTTCACTGAAAACGAATTTCTGAACGACAACCACGAGAACCTTGCGGAGAAGGCATTCCAACTTGCTATGGAGGACTTCAAGCGCAGGACAGACCGCATACAGGCTGTTGGCTATCCTGTTATCAAGGATGTATTTGAGAAGCAGGGTGACAGGTACGAGCGTGTTATGGTTCCGATTACCGACGGTAAGCGTGTTTACAACATACCGTGCAACCTGAAAGAGGCATACGAAACAGAGTGCAAGAGTGTTGTAAAGCAGTTTGAGAAGACTATTCTTCTGCATATCATAGATGATTGCTGGAAAGAGAACCTTAGGGCTCTTGACGAACTGAAACATAGTGTGCAGAATGCGTCTTACGAGCAGAAAGACCCGTTGGTGATATTCAAGTTGGAGAGTGTGAAGCTGTTTGATGATATGGTTGATTCGATGAACAACCGCATCGTGAGCATTCTTATGAGAGGTATGATTCCTGAAATGCAACAGCAGAACGTGCAGGAGGCTGCACCTGAAAAGAGAAGTCAGAGATATACCGAACAGAAGGATGATCTCACTGATCCGGCTCAAAAGGCTGCGGCAAGCAGAGATACACGTGAGAGTGCAGAGCCGAAGCGCCAGATGCCTATCAAGAAGGACAAGTTGCCAGGACGCAATGACCCATGCCCTTGCGGTAGCGGTAAGAAATTCAAAAACTGTCACGGAAGAGGACTGGTGTAAAAGCCACGTGTGGCTTTTACACAATTGAGAATTGACAATTGAGATGAATATACGTTTTCACGACTTAAAGAAAAAGTTTGGGAATACGACGGCAGTTGACATTGAGGATTTCAATGTCAACTGTGGTTGTGTTTTAGGGCTTGTTGGCAATAATGGGGCAGGGAAGACCACTCTGTTTCGTCTTTTGCTTGACCTTATCAAGGCGGATTGCGGAAACGTTGTCATTTCTATTGATAAAGCCGATAATTTGAAGATTGGAGACAGCAGCAGTAATAAACAAAATGACAAGAACAAGGTTGATGAAACAGATGGTTTGAATTTTGAAAATGGCAATGCAGACTTGAATGAGGGTGTTATTGTGGAAATTGATACGGCGAAGTCAGAGGAGTGGAAAACATTTACTGGTGCGTATATTGATGAAGGCTTTCTGATTGACTTTCTCACTCCCGAAGAATATTTTCAGTTTATCGGTACAGTTAATAGTTTGTCGGAACAGGAGACAAATGTCCGTTTGGAGTATTTCTCACAGTTTATGAACGGTGAGATTTTGGACACTAAAAAACTGATACGCAATTTCTCTGCCGGCAACAAGCAAAAGATTGGTATCATTGCGGCTATGCTAAGCAATCCTAAGTTGTTGGTGCTTGATGAACCTTTCAACTTTCTTGATCCGACAAGTCAGAATTGTCTTAAACATATCCTTAAAGAGTATAGCGCACAAGGTGATAAAATCATCTTGCTTAGCAGTCATAATCTCACGCACACAATCGACATTTCCACCCGTATCGCACTCCTCGAAAAAGGGAAAATCATCAAGGAATTGCAAAATATAGATGGAAATGCCTCCACAGAGCTTGAGAATTATTTCAACATTTAAATTGAAGTTTTACGCTTAGCGCAATACTTTCTTTCCGTTAATGATGTAAATTCCTTTCTTTGTCATATCCTTTACACGTA
>JAJQAR010000246.1 GCA_021203705.1 Prevotella sp.
TCACCTTTTCAGGCAGCAGGGTATTGAATTTCATTTTGTGCTCATCGATTTGCATGGCAGTCTCCTTTGCGATGTCAGCAACCATTTTACTGATGTCAACAGTCTCGAAAGCAGCCAAATTCGGAGCATCATCAAGACGGTTGAGGGTGGAGATGTCGGAGAGTAGGGAAGCAAGCCGTTGCGCCTGAGCGTAGCAGCGTTGCAGGAATTGCTTTTTGGTAGCCTCGTTCATGTCAGGATTTTCAAGGATAGTCTCAAGATAGCCCTGAATGCTTGCCACTGGAGTTTTCAACTCATGCGAGATATTCTGTGTCAGTTGTCTTTTCAGTACGTTCTGTTCCTCCTTAGTCTTTTGCAAGCGCTTGTAGATTTTGATGATACGCTCGGCAATCTCACCCAGTTCATCGCCAGGAAACTCCACAAGGTCTTCTGTGTCGAGGCTCTCGTTGTGGTCGGCACGACTGGCGAAGATACGCAATTTGTTGATGTTGTCGCCCAGACTTTTGACGAAGCGGTAAAGGGCGAGTATCAGCAATAATATAGCAATGAGCGAGAACCACAGATAGTTGCTGTCGGCCTTGAGAGTTTGAGCCAGACTGTCGTCATACGGTAATGCGCTCCTGACTATCATTCCATTTTTCGGGAAGAAAGTCGCAGAATAGAAATACACCTCATCGGTGGTGGAACTATGGCGACTGATGTCAGTGCCAGTACCGTTTTTCATGGCCTCCGCCACCTCATCACGGGTCAAATGGTTGCCCATGGCGGCATAATCCTTATATATATTATCGTAAACCACGCTACCAAGAGTGTCGATAAGAGTAACACGCAAGCCCTCAATATGATGACTTGTTATGTAAGAATTAATAGATTTTTCTGAAGATTCGCCATTGTGAATGATATCCTCCATCAGGTAAGTATTGTAATCCTGAAGCCTGATGTTGAGCATACCAATCTTGTATTCCTTTTCCCTGCCGTGCTGGAAGATGATGAAAGCGACGGCAAAGATAAGAAATATAGACAATACAGTGATGTACAGGCGAGTTCCTATCGACGTTCTTTTCATGGGAAAGATTTATGCGTCAAAATAATAGCCGAAGCCCAAGCGAGTTACGATGCACTTAGAGAAGCGTCCGATTTTCTTTCGCAGACGTGTTATGTTGACATCCACCGTGCGGTCGAGTACGAAAACATCCTTGGGCCAGATACGGTCGATGAGTTCCTGCCGGGAGAACACCTTTCCTTTTTCCTCAAGGAGCAGGTGAAGTATCTCAAATTCCGTTTTGGTGAAAGGGATGTTTGTTCCATCGATGCTGACTGATTTCCTGTCTAAGTTAAGCTCAAGGCCTTGATAGTTAATGACTTTTGCCTGTATTTCCTCCACTGGGTCAGCAGTCCTTCGCAGTACCGCCCGCACTCTGACGAGAACCTCACGGATAGAGAACGGCTTTGAGATGTAATCATCAGCCCCTAAGTTGAACCCCGTTATTAGGTCGTTTTCAGTGTCACGTGCAGTGAGGAAAATAATAGGGATATCCTGTGTGGAGGCATCAGCTTTCAGTTTTCTTGCCATTGCGAACCCCGACATACCGCCCATCATCACATCAAGAAGCAACAGGTCGTAGTTGGCGATATCCATAGCCATGGCCTCTTCAGCAGAATTGGCAACATCCACGATATAACCGTCAGTTTCAAGATTGAATTTCAAAATCTCGCATATATCCTCCTCATCGTCCACAACCAATATGCGATAATTCTTATCCATTTTCATTATGTTTTGATATCTGTTGCAAAGTTAATAAAAGGCAAATTCACGTCTGTTGCAAAGACATTACAATTCGGTTACGTCTCATTCATTGTCATCGGTTTCAAGTTTGGGCAATGGTCTGCTCTTGTTTTCTTTCGCTCCCATCTTTTTAAGACTGTTGGCAGAAGACAAGATACTCTGCTTACCTTTGAGCGACTTGTTAGCATCTTCATACGACTTTTGAATACCTTCGATATTCTTGCCAATTTTTTCAAACCGTTCTAAGAATAGACTTACACGGTCAACGAGGGTGCTTGCCAAGTCAAATACCTTTTCTTGATTTTCTGTCTGTTGTTTCTGAGTCCAGGCTATCTGTAACAGACGAAGCAGGGAGAACAGGTTTTGTTCGCCAGTGATTATCACGTTGCGGTCGAAGGCATATTTCCACAGATCCACATCCGCCGCTATCGCAAGTTGCATTGCAGCCTCCTGCGGAACGAACATGATAACGAAATCAAGTGTTGTCCTGCCTTCCATGGAATACTTATTGTAATTCTTTGCGGCGAGTTCGTCGATATGCTTACGCACACTTTTGACATGTTCTTTTAATGAAATATTGCGCTCTTCATCGTTATCCGCATTCACATAGTTTATGAATGCGGTGAGCGATGCCTTCGAGTCGATAATCACATCTTTATTGTCAGGATAATGGAGCACCACGTCAGGGCGCATCATATCGTTGGTGTCGTCATTGCGGATGACTTTCCCGTTAGCGTCACGCATGGTGTATTGCACGTCGTATTCCACGCCTTTAGTAAAGCCGAATCTGTCCAAAAGGTCGTTGAGCTTCATTTCCCCGAAGTCGCCCTGCACTTTCGGACCAGTCTGCAAAGCTTTTGACAGTTTTTTTGCCTCCTCCCCAAGAGTATCGGTTGTAGTCTTCATTTGTTTGAACTGCTCACTGAGAGCCGTTGTACTGCGCATAAAAGAATCACGGTTATCATCCATTGATTTTTTCATCTCGCCCATGACGGCTTTCAAGGGTTCAATGATATTTCCCATTTGTGCGCGGTTTGTAGCATCAAGTTCCTCTGAACGCTTTTCCAAAAGTTGTTTCGTGGTGGTATTAAGCTGTTCCTGAACAAGTTGCAGACGCTCAGCGAACTGCTTTTCCAGCAGTTGTATGCGTTCTGTTTTCTCCTGTTCGTTACGTTGGTTAATTTCTGCAATTTGGTTATTAAACAGAGTATCTTTTTCAGATAACTGTTTTTCGTATTGTTCTTTCCTGTCGTTGAGCAGTTTCTCGTGTTGGGCATCCTTTTCATTCAACAGTTTCTCCTGTTGTTTGTCCTTATCGGAGAGTTGTTTTTCGTACAATTCGCTTTTTTCAGCTATCTGTTTCTCAAACAGCTCGTTTTTTTCAGTCAACTGTTTTTCGTATAGTTGGCGGTTTTCTTCCAACTTTTCGTTAAGCATTTCTATTTCACGTTGTTTTGCTGAAACGTCGTTGGATAGAGTGTTGTTACGCTCATTTGACTTTTTCGCATTCTGGTAGTTCATGAACACCATTACGACAACTGCGATAAGCAGTACTATAACTAAGATTGTTAATGTGGTTGTCATATCTGTATGTTTTTATTTGTATTTCAGTTTTTAGAAGTTCTGGCAAAGTTTATAATCTGAGTCTTGGGCCAGTTTACGAGGAACAGCTTTTCTGTAGCACGCGTGAAAGCGGTGTAGAGCCAATGGATATAGTCGGGAGAGAGCATATCGTCTGTCATATATCCTTGGTCAAGATAGATATGTGCCCACTGGCCGCCCTGTGCCTTATGGCAGGTAACGGCGTAAGCGTATTTTATCTGTATGGCGTTGTAGTAGGAGTCTTGACGGATTTTCTTGAAGCGTTCCACTTTGGTGGGGATGTCGGCATAATCCTCTAAGATAGCATTGAATAAGTTTTCTGATTGTTGGCGTGTCAGAGAAGGCGCTTCCGCCGTTAGACTATCCATTATCACTGTCGCTTTGATTTCACGCTCGTCGTAGTCGGGAAACATAATATTTACGTCAGCAAAGTGGAAGCCATAAAGTTCACGGATGTTGGTTACCCTTTGCACGCAGGCACGGTCGCCGTTGGCAATAAACGCCATAGCTTTCTCGTTGCCATCATTGTTTTCGGTGTCTGTCTGTTCCTCATCAGCCACCCAAAAGTAGTTGTTTCTCACCACCATGAGCATATCGCCGGTAGAGAGTTCTTCCTCACGTCCCAGTACCATATTGCGTATTCCGGCGTTATAGATATTAGCCCGCTTGTTGCTGCGAGTTATCACCATTGTCTCGTCAATGCCAACCTCAGAATAACTGCTGTTAAGCTGTTCTATCAGTTCATTGCCGTTTACGGTTTGTATGTCAGCAAAACCTTTGAATGAGATTTGAGGCAGATGGGTAATCTCGTCGTGAGTTATCATCTGTCTTATCACTGTGGCGTTGTAAAGGATGCCAGAGTCT
>JAJQAR010000197.1 GCA_021203705.1 Prevotella sp.
AACCGACCATGAGGCCACAAGGGTAGGGCCAGGGCTGTGAGCCGAAATAGGTGATGTTTTTTATTTTAAGGGATGTCTCCTCCATGACCTCACGGATTACTGCCTGTTCCAATGTCTCGCCTGTCTCCACAAAACCTGCGACAAGACCATAGAAGTTGCCACGAAAGTTGTTGGCATGAACAAGCAGGATTTCATCGCCTCTGTGGATAAGGACTATAATCGCAGTGGCAAGTTGAGGCCAAATCTCCTTGCCACAATTAGGGCAGATTTTAGAAATGTCGGTATGAAATTGTAAGGGCGTACCGCAGACACCACAGTATTTCGTGTTGGCATCCCAATAGAGGATTTCCTCACACTTGCCAGCTTTCAAGTATAATTCTAATGGCAGTTTGTGGTAAGATGCACGCAAACCGCACAATTCGTATTTGGGGCTGTCGGTAACGGGTGAATCGATGCGGAAAGTTTTCACCTCCGCATTGTTCAGTGGGGTTATGTTGCGGATGGTTGATTCGTCATGCACGTTGACAGGTGGGTTTTCCTGATATGGAATTGTGTATGTTCCGTCAGGAAGTCTTTCCAATAATATATTGGAGGCGTGGAAAACGAACCAATACCTTTTCATAGTTGTAAAGCGGCAGAAGCCGAATGTATTCAAATTAAAAATTAAAAATGATTCCTTATGGATTAATCCCGAAAAGGAGCTGTTTGTCACGGGCGATAGCTGGGGCAGTCCATTCTTCTGGGATGAAACGCCAGTTGTTGTTGGGTTGCGGGTCCATAACGCCCGCCTTCTCGATTTCCTGCATCAGGTAGTAACGCTGGTCGCGCTCACTCTCATAGATTACTCTACTTTTTAGGGAGTCGTGAGGAATACCCGCACCCTTTGTGAGCAACTCGCCGCCGCCATTGCCACGGTAACTGTTGAGAGCCACCTTGTACCACTTGTTTTCGTCAAAAGATTCACCGTTGGACATGCGCAGGATATTCACCTTCTCGCCATCAGGTTTAGTAACGTCAACCTCATAATCAATACCGGCAGCACTGTCGAAGTTGAAGGTAAGGTTCTTGAAACCATATCTCTGCATATCGTCATTGTTTTCCTGCTCCAAGAGCATGATATGGTCATCAGGCGACTGCATAGTGTTGACCCATAAATCATAGCTCATCTCAAGATGTCCACGTATTTCCTTACCTGTCATCATCATGACATAAATCTGGTTCTCAAACCTATAAAGATTGAACATATCACCTACATAAATGTCACCCTCGTTGATACTTGTGTTGAACGACAAAGGAGCATTGAAAGAAACATCAGCACCAGTTATCTGCAACTGCAAGTTGTGGATGAAATCACAGAACGCACTGCTGCCGAAGAAACAGTCGCGAGTGTACATGGCGCTTTTGAAAGTCCCGATTTTCTTATCAACAAAAGCATTCACGCTGTCAATGTCATTTTTGAAATAAGCCATGAAATCCTCGTCAATAGGTAAGTCCTTTACATCGTGAGTCTCGCCAGTTATTGTTTTATTTATAACCTTGCCGTTATCGAGAGTAACACTGATAGAAGCGTCAGCCACGAAAAGAGCATTGTTGGAAGGGTCAAGACAGAGGACATTCTCACCATTGAGATTAGTAACCGTCTCACAGTTGCGCCTATGGTCATGCCCATATAATATAAGGTCAAAGCCAGGCACCTCCTGTGCGATACGTTTGGCAGCGTCCTCCTCGTATTCATCTGTAACGATACCATTGTCCCAACCAGAGTGGAACAGACCTATTATAATATCAGGGTTTTCGTTGGTCTTTAGATAGTCTATCCACTCTTTGGCACATTTCGTCATGTCAACAAAGTGCAGTCCAGTCCACAGTTTCTCATCAAGCCAATTCGGTATTGCAGGAGTAATCATTCCCAATACGGCGATACGCACACCGTCACGCTCAAAAATACTATACGGAATTGTGTGTGGCTTACCAGTTGCAGTGTCTATAATGTTCGCACCGAGCATAGGACAGTTGACTTCCTTAATCCATTTGTCGTAAACAGCATGCCCCGTCTCAACGTCATGGTTACCCATAGTCTGAGCGTCATATTTCAAGTAGTTGATAACCGAAGCCGCGATATTTGTCATTTCTGGCCTCATGTAATTATAGAAATAACTCGTGGGTTGACCTTGCAGGATATCTCCGTTGTCGAGGAGTAGCAAGTTATCACCGTAAGACTTCCGCAGTTCCCTGACGTAAGTGCTTACCCTTGCCATAGAACCCTGCATCGGTTTGCGGTTAATGAAATCGTATGGGAAGAAACATCCGTGGACATCGCTTGTCTCTATAATACGCAGTTCAACAGTCTTTGTCTGTGCCATAGTTGACAAGTTGAGGCAGAAGGTCAAAGCGATAGCGACAATAATTCTATTCATAGTATCAATGGGTTTTCATTCATTAATTTTGGTCATTTCCAAGTCTGATATTTTCCCGTCAGGACCGATACCCGCATCAATGCGGTATCTGTTGTTCGTAGTCTTGTCATCATAGCCCTCAACCCTTTGTATAGCCGAGAACATTACCGTATATTCAAATTGCCCGTCCCCGACAGACCTTTTCTCTATATCATAGTCATTCGACAGCGTCCACAGCATGCTCTTTATTTCAGGCTTATACAGCTTATACATGAACGCCACCACATCATTTTTTGAGACGCCATCCTTGCCCAGCAGCTTCATGTTATCGCCAACATCAGCTATCAGACTGCCCTCATCCTTGCCGTTTATCGCGACGAAGAAATTGTGGAAGATACTCTTTACGAACTGCACGTCAGCAGGCTTAACTTCCTCACTCTTGATATCCTTCAGTGCCATCATCGCCTCGTCATAGTGAGCCCCGTCATAATGGTTATCGGCATACTGCCTGTAAGCCTCCATCGTGTTGATGTTCCTCGCCTGTACCCAGTCGATGGAATCAATCCTATCCATGATTTCCTGTTTGTGAGGAGTATCCGGATATTTCTCCAAGTAACTGTTCAACGCAGCCCTTGTGCCGTTCACCACAGCATCGTTCCACTCCGTCTCCTCCAATGACAGCTTCCGCAAGTGCTCTCGGATAATGTCGATATGCTCCTGCGGTCCATCACTGTAATTATCCAGATACCCCTGTAATATCATCGGGTCGCTGCTATTCAGTGCATACTCATATTCCCTCTCCTCCCTGTCGCCTATTGCACGGTGATAGAAGAAGAAGCATACACCTATTATAATAATAGCGATCAAGAACGACACGACCAGAACCCTTTTGCCATGACTTTTCCTCATACCAGGGCCGCCGTTATCCGCCGCAGGCCCAGCCACATCCCCCTGCCGAGGAGCGCCCGAAATATCAGCCTGCTCATTTCCCGTCTCCTCCGACTCGATGTTTTTTGAACTATCCTTACAATAAGGACAAGCACCAGCATCCTTGAAATAAGCCCTTCCGCAATCAGCGCAGACAACTGTTTTTCCTGCAATCTCTACGCCACATTCTGGGCATGTCGGCGCCTTGTCGCTGACTGCATGCCCGCATTCTGGACATCTGATAACCGCCATAACTAATCCCCTTTTCTCTTTATTTTAATACAAGAAATTAATATTACTAATGCTTATACCGCAATTCCCTCAGGCTATGCCGCCCCATAATCCGGCTCTTGTCAACGTAAGAGTTGATACCGTTGATGCGCCCTTTGGAAGTATATTGCCAAATAATATAGTCGTGATTGTCAAACAGCACAGGCTCCTCGCCAGAGTAGATAGCAATCATGAGCATATAATCATCAAGCTGCCCTAAAAGGTGCTTGTTATAGAAGTTCTGGTAGGTGTAGATGAGAGGCTTCTGATGGTAAGTCCACTCTATCATACCTAAAAAGCGCATAAGAGAGTCACAGAATACACTGTCTGTAAGATTCCCCGTCGACTCTATGTCGATCATCGGAATCAGATCCTGCTCCTTCGGTCGGCATTGCGACTTGAAGTTCTCAAGCTGTTCCGTGAGGTCCGTTGTAGGTCGGAAGAAGTGGTAAGAGCCCACTTTCAGTCCATATTTATGAGCCAACTGAATATTGCGTTCATATTTATCGTCGATATTGGTACCACCCTCAGTAGCCTTGAGGTACACATACGCCATTTTGCTGTTGGAGCCGACAGTTTCCCAGAACACATCACCCTGATAATGACTAAGGTCGATGCCGTGTATATGAGCGCAGGTATCCTCACACTGCGTATCAT
>JAJQAR010000276.1 GCA_021203705.1 Prevotella sp.
GTATCGAAAATAGGGGAATCGTTGGTTGTAGGATAACCATCACCACTGCTGTCAAAATCACTGTGCACCCCTGGTGTAAGTGTACAATTTTTGGCATTATAATAGATTGTCTTTAGATTGCCATTGTTCCAGAATGCACTTGCTCCTATGGATGTTACATTCTCGCCAATTGTGAGTGTCATATCTCCTGCACCTGCTTCGTATCCATCTCTTTCTAATGGATAAGAATTAAAAGTACGTGAGAATGCATCATATCCGATGGTCGTTCCTGCCGTATTTCCTGGAATTTCTACATTATTAAGACTTCCGCAATTCTGGAACGCCTGATTTCCGATAGATGTAACAGAGGTCGGGATTTTGACTTCTGTCAGGGATTTACAAGCGAAAAAGGCTGCATTTCCAATTGTCGCAAGTTTACTATCAGCATCTGATTGGAACTCGAGGGTTGACAAATCAGTACATCCGTAAAATGCCTGAGGCCCGATTGTAGTAAGTGATTTAGGGAGTGTGACAGAAGTTAGCGCAATACAATCGGCAAAAGCGTCTCCCGCTTCATCGTCATTATTATTATCATTATCTACACCGATTTCAGTGATTCCTTCTCCAAGTGTGAGAGAGTTAAGAGCCTCTGCATACTGGAATGCGTGCCCTCCGATTGTCGTACCATTGGTTGTATTTCCTTTAATATCTACTGTGGTCAGAGATTTGCAATATTGAAAAGAGCGTTTTCCGATACTCTTTACACTTGCCGGTATTTCAATAGTGCCATTAAGATCGGCAAAATTATCCGATTTTTTCGCACAGAACAGTAAATCGGGGATTTGCGTTACTTGTTCACCAATCGTTATTGAAGAAATTTTGTTACATCCATAGAATGGCGGCTCACTATTATCTACGCTGTTTGTCGTACAATCCTTTGCGTTGTAGGTAACATCTTCGAGGTGTGCACAGTTCTTGAACATATATTTATCCAAACTAACAACACCCGTTTCTATGGTTAGGGTAGTGAAATACTCGCAATCCTTGAAAATGGACTCCGTTAAATCCGCAACTGCTGTTCCTGCTCCTTCTGAATCAATAATTGTAACACCATCGTATGTAGGTTTGTAATTTACAGTTCCGAGATATGTTATATCACCTAATTTTTGTGGGATTTTCTCCACTGGTGTTTCTATATTAAGAGTGACAAGGTTGTTTTCAGTGCCGCAACCACTGAAAACACCTTCTTCGAATGATGTACATGCAGTGGCTTTATAATCTATAGTTACAAGATTTGTACAATCTTTAAAAGCATATTCTCCGACTGTCTCCATACTTTCAGGTATCGTGATTGTCGTAAATAAAGCATTATTACACCCCTCAAAGGTATAGGTTCCAACAATGGTCAGACCTTCCTCTAATTCGACGGTTTCTAGACTGGTGCAGTTGGCAAAGGCATAATTTCCGTCTTGTATTACAGTTTGATTATTACTTATCGTTGTATTTCCCCAAGTTTTGACAGTGGAAGGTATCTCAACAGAGGTTATACCAGATTTGGCAAATGCTTGGTAATCAATTTCTGTGAGTCCATCATTTAATGTGACTGAAGTTAGCTTTGTGCAATTATAAAATGCCTGATAATCGATTGTTTCAACTGTGGAAGGTATATTCGGGAAAGAGGACAGAGAGGTACAACCAGAGAATGCCATGCGGTCGATTGATGTGATACTACTTGTACTACTAATTGTACCATAGAATGTTACAGTTTCGAGGCTTGTGCATCCCTGAAAAAGCTGGTATGCTATAGAATATGTATCACTTTCATTAGATGAAACATTTACAGGAAAGTTGACAGAAGTTATTAATGCACAGTTATGAAATGCTTTTTGTGCAATTGATGAAACATTTGTCGTTGCGAAATCCAATGTTCCTGCAAGTTTATTGCATTCTTCAAATGCCGAATATCCTATTATTTGAAGATCTGATGGTAAACCTATGGAGGCTGTATGGGTAGCTGTCGTTACTGCGGTAAGGTATGAACACCCATAAAAGGTCTGTTGTTGTATATTAGTAAGTTCGTCACTTAACTTGACAGAGGTTATAGCGCAATTATAAAACGCTTTATTTCCAAGTTTGTCTCCTGTAACACCTGATATATCCAATGCTAATTCTGCAGTTTCCTCACCTGTTTTTCCAAGATTTGTGCATCCATAAAATGCCTCCTCTCCGATTGAGAGGACATGGGAAAGATCAATACTCGTTCCTTCTCCAATAGATGTCAGAGAAGAACAACCCTGGAATGTCTGATCTCCGATAGCAGTGAGACCAGTATTAGTTAATAAAACAGAGATTAAAGAAGAACAATTATAAAATGCACCTCTTCCAAGTGATGTAACATGTGATAAATCCAATGGTTCGCAAAGCATTGTGCAATCAGAGAATGCATTATTTCCGATTGTGGTAAGAGAGAGAAGATCACTCTCCCCAATAGAGGTTAGAGCAGTACATCCATTAAAAGCATCATTGTCGATTGATTGGAGATTTGAGCCTAATATTACTTCTTCTAAGGAAGTGCAATTCTCAAACACATTCGCATCGATTGATGTGGCACCTGATATATCCAATATTTGAAGATTTGGGAAATTAGAAGAATAATCATCGTTTGACTTAATAGAAAATATATCGCCTTTTATAGTTTCAACTTTTGATATATCCAGTGTTTCAAGGGTGGACTTACAATCAGAGAAATAATCGGAACTAATTGTTTTAACACTTGCCAAATTCAGTGTCTTAAGAGCACTACATCCGGAAAAGGCATTATCATCAACTTTTGTGGCACTTGATAAAATCAATGTTTCAAGGGTGCTGCTACAATCAGAAAACATACCGGTGCTAACAGATTCCAGACTTGACAAATCGATATAAGTCAGGGACCAAGAAGAAAACATACTCATATCAATATTACTTGATGATGTAATACCAGATAAAAGCAGTGTTGTTACTGATGATGCAAGTGCAGTGCAACCAGAGAATGCACCATCACCGATTGAGGTAGCACTTGATAAATCCAGGGTTCCTGATGAAACTGAAAGAGCCTCACAGTCAGCGAATGCGCTTTTACCGATTGAAGTCACATAGGAAAGATTATCAATTGTTTCAAGAGACGTACAGCCTGAAAAGGCTTCATCTCCGATATTTGTTACAGACGTTGGGAGGGTTACAGATGTCAAATCAGAGCAATTTTGAAAAACTGCGTCGCCGATGGCGGTAATGGAACAGGTATGGTCATCAGTACCATCATTATAAGTTACAGTGCCAGTAAGGTCTATAGAAGCCTTGCTGCCACTATAGGATGTTACCTCCACAGAATAAAGTTCTCCGGTATCATCAAGGATGGTATAAGTAATACCAGTGGTGTTGTCTGTGAAACTCGCAGGATCATCTTGCGCCCACAGTGGTGAGGAGAAACAGGACAAAAAGGTTATTGCAAGGATTGCGGCCTTGCGATAAGTATGTTTTATTAGAATAGAGATCATATCCGTTTTTTCTAAAAATTTCAGCATCCAATGTAGGAGCCCAAAGTTGCGATTAATTGAATTTCCCGGTAAGCTAATACAGAGCCAAGCTCGCTTGTGCTATGTTGAGCGTAAGCAACTTCGGACTCCTACAGAGGCAATGCGCACCAGTCAATTTTTCAGAATATACCGTTAATTTTTCCACATTATATATTGTCGTTTATTCTATGCCAATGAGCTGGTGGCGCAAAGAAGAACGTGGAATGATTCCACCATTATTCGGACGCATTCAACTCGCAAAAAATGACCTTGGTATTGTTAACCACTCCACTTATGGCATACATTGCTTCCAAATTTACACCGTTCTTGTACTTGAACCACATTTTGCCCTGAGAATCATCACCTAACGATACATTGACATAAGGAGTAACGTAAACTTCGTCTTTAATTCCAAGCTTATTAAGATCAAGTTCCTCACTACATCCGAGGCTAATGTTCTTATTTGTGCCCATTCGCGCTACCGGGCCTGTTTCTGACAGCTTTACGCATACTTCCAAAGAACATGCAGTGCCACTATGATTTTTTAGTTTTAATTTGTCGATATACTTATCGACATGAATATCTATTGCTGACATAATTTAAATTTTTTTATTTATTAAACTTTATGTTTCAATTCTCTCATTCGCCCCATCGTGGCAACCTCCTTTCTGTAACAGGACGGATAGGTTATTAATTTCACAGGCAAAACCTGTGCT
>JAJQAR010000364.1 GCA_021203705.1 Prevotella sp.
GAAACCGACGAACACCAACGGGAAGAACACTTTCTGCACTGCCACTGGTATATTTTGCTTTGCGTCAATCTCCAATACGTTCATTGTCGTAGCCCCACTGAAGAAGTAAATGCCCAATATACCGAGTATCAACAGTGCCGATCCGCCCATTAACATTAGGGTGAGCTTCATTGCCGAATACTCCTTGCGACCGCTTCCCCACACGCCTATAAGAAGGTACATGGGGATAAGTGCCACCTCGTAGAACATAAACATCGTGAACATGTCAGTACTGATGAAGAATCCGAATACTCCTGTACTCAACAGCGTGAACCAAAGAAAAAACTCCTTGGTGAGCGGCTTCAACTGCCATGACGCGAATGTCCCTGTGAACATGATGATACTCGATAGCAGCAACATCACAACGGAGATACCGTCAACGCCCACCGAATAGGCAATATGCAAAGGTGCAAACCATGGCACACTGTATTCAAACAGCATCGCATCCGCAACGCCTGCCGACCTCATACGTATGAACGTTATCGTCAGCCAGATTGACAGTACCAACAGGCAAGACGAGCCCGCTACCATCACCCCTCTTACCTGATTCACGTTGCGTGCTATCCATAAACCAAGCAGCATCAACGCTGGAATAACCACAAACAAACTTAATATACTCATTTCTTATTCTTTTAATTCACAACTCCTCAAGCAATGTTACCCAATTGTAGGGACTTTAAAGTTCCGGTTAAGCAAGAGCAGTCAAACTTGTTTGAACTGCCGAGCGTGAGGAACTTCACCGTTAGGTAATTTATTATGTCCGCTTGCCCCATAGGGCAATTCTCAAGCAAGAATGAATTTTTATTTTTATCTTTTAAAGTTTCGATTAAGCGAATACAGAGCCGAACTTGTTCGAGCTATGTTGAGCGTGAGAAACTTCACCGTAGGTAATTTTTATTTTGCGAAGCACACCAATGCGAGCATCACCGCTCCCGATATGAACCACACGGCATATTGTCTTACGTCTCCGCTCTGCCAGCTCCTTATGCTCTCGCCTCCCTCATTAGCTCCCCACGCCATGAAATTGAATGTACCGTCAACGATATGGCGGTCTATCCAGGCTATCGGTCTACTTACACATCTTAATATAATCTTATGTGTTACAAACATCCATATCTCATCAATATAGAATCGTCTGTATGCCGCCCTATGCAGCTTCGGAAACCTCGCTGCCAGCATATCCGCAACCGTTGTCTCCTCGTTCTTATACATGTACGTCGCAACTCCGATACCACAAATGGCAAGCACCGTACTGCTGATTGCAACCGCCCAGTTTACATGGGTGCCGAAACCGATACCGTTGGCAGACACCAACTCTCCAAACTCGAAGATATGCAGCGTTCCCATGATACCTATCAGCAATGTTATTGCGGAAAGTACGATAAGCGGAATTGTCATCGAATATGGTGCCTCGTGCGGTGCGTGTACTCCCTCTAACTTATGTGTCTCGTAGTAGCTCTTTCCCCAGAAAATGGAATAATACAGTCGGAACATATAGAATGCCGTCATCGCGGCGATAACACTCATCACCACTCCCATTACCGGTGAGAAATTATAGCATGCCGTCAAAATTTCATCTTTCGAACAGAATCCTGAGAAGAATGGTATGCCTGCTATCGCAAGACATGATATAAGAAATGTGATATGCGTTATCGGCATGTATTTCCTCAAACCGCCCATATACATCTTCTCATTCGAATGCACTGCATGGATGATACATCCGGCTCCTAAAAACAGGCACGCCTTGAACATCGCATGGGTGAACAGATGATACATACCTGCCATGTAACCGAGCCCGTTACCGTCTGCATATTCCCCTGTCATCACCACTCTGCCTGTCTCTGCATCAGGCATACATACACCAAGTGCGACGAGCATAAAACCGATCTGCGATATTGTCGAGAACGCCAACACTCGTTTTATATCACTCTGACAACATGCTACGGCTGCGGCATAGAAAGCGGTGAATGCCGCAATATACGCCACCCAGTGCAATGCCTGCGGAGCAAACTCCACAAAAAGTGGGTACAGACTCGCCACAAGATACACTCCTGCCACCACCATCGTGGCTGCATGGATAAGTGCACTCACCGGCGTTGGACCCTCCATCGCATCCGGCAACCAGATATGCAACGGGAACATCGCACTCTTCCCAGCTCCTCCTATGAACATCAGGAACAAAGCCGTTGGCATTATCCAACCTGCATTGTGGAGGGTATCTATCTGTCCTGCGGTCATTGTCGTAATGTCATAGTTGAACGTCCCGACATAGAAACTGTAAATAAGTATTCCTATCAAGAAGAACAGGTCCGCGAACCTGGTAACTATGAACGCTTTCTTCGATGCTGCCACTGCCGTTTGTAACGGATAATAGAACCCGATCAACAGATACGACGACACGCCCACAAGTTCCCAGAACACATACATCTGGAAAATATTGGTAGCCACCACTAAACCAAGCATCGACATAGTAAACAAACTCAGGAACGCATAATATCGCTGAAAGCCTTTCTCACCGTGCATATATCCGAATGAATAGATATGCACCATCAGACTTACCGTAGAAATCACGATAAGCATCATGGCGGAAATCGGCGTTATTCGGAAACCGATATTGAATGTCAGCAGTTCGGAGAACTTCAACCATGTGATGTCATACGGGGTAACCGTAGAAAATAGTCCTGTGGCAACATCTCTCCCCTGAATGAGGAAATAATCTATCGCTGTACAGAAACTCAATACAGTCACCACTGCCATAGAGCACGTACCGATAAGTCCTGCCACTTTATGAGACATCTTCATGCCTGCCAAACCCAACAATATGAAAGTGAGGGCTGGCAACAAAAGAATCAGAAATACATAACCATATTCCATATTACCCTAATTTTTCATGTTTTTAATAATGTTCACCTGATCACTCTTGAAATTACGGTAAACGTTGATGATAATAGCCACTGCAACGGCTGTCTCCGCCGCACTCACACCGATGCTGAATAAGGTGAAGAAGAACCCTTCAAGTTGTCCAGGGAAAAGAATACGGTTGAATGCCGCGAAATTGATGTCAACAGAGTTGAGTATCAACTCAATGGAAATAAGCATCGTTATCAGGTTGCGGCGCGTCACGAAACCAAACACTCCGATGAAAAACAACAGTGCGGATAGCACAAAGAAATATTCTACTGGTATCATTCTCTTATCTCTTTCTTGATATTACTATTCCTCCTATTATACATGCCAACAGGAACACCGAGATAAACTCAAACGGCAACACGTATTGATATTTGTCAGCTCCCATCAAGGTATGTCCTATATCCGTCATTGATATTTCGGTATCTGCCATCTGCATAGCTCTGTCAATAAATTTGTTCTTCAAAAATACTGCCACGACAACACCAAGACATACTATCGACAGCAACGCACCGAATGCAAGACAGTTGATGTTGAGCCGCTCCGCGTTGCCTTGCAGCGTGTTCTTGTTGACCAACTGGATGGCAAAGATGTATATCATCGTTATGCCTCCTGCATACACACTTATCTGCGCTGCTCCAAGGAATGTATAGTCCAACAGAAAATACAACCCGGCTACTCCAAGCAAGACAAACAACAGGAATGTGGCTGCCCGCATTATACGCCGTGTCATGACACATACTATGGCGGATCCGAGAATCACGACTGCCAAAATGAGAAACACTATTATATTAGCCATAATCTGTTCGCCTTCCTTTATTTATCCGTGTTGAACTTTCCGATAACCTGCTCCGCTCCTCCGTCAAGGATATTCGGCAAAGAACTCTCGTAATGTTCCTTGTCAAGATGAATGATGAGCCGCTCTCTGTCAAACACACTGTTCTCAAAATCATTTGTAAACTCGATGGCATCAAAGTTGCACGAATTGACACATAACTGGCAAAACATGCAGTCGCCAAGATAATATTGATAGTCATCCAACTGGCGCTTTTTCTTGCCTTCTTCATTTGTAACCATCTGTGATACAATCTTTATTGCCCCGTTGGGACATGCCTTCTCGCACATCGTACATGCTACGCATTTCACAGCTCCGCTATCGTCCCGCTTCATCACTAAACGACCACGGTGACGGGCTGAGATGTGCAGTGTCGTCTTGCGGTTCTCTGGATACTGTTCCGTAACCTTTGGTGTGAAATACTCTCCAATAGTTACTCTCATACCTGTTGCAAGG
>JAJQAR010000360.1 GCA_021203705.1 Prevotella sp.
ATTCAGGAGGATGACGAGTCAACGGAAGATTATGAGCAACGTGTTCAAAAAGATTATTATGATGTTTCAAGTATAGGTGGTATCTTCAAGAGCTTTGCTGACGCTCCTGGCGGTTTCAAGGAGGAAATGCAGGAAGTCAACTGGAGTGTTGGTGCTGAATATGTTTACAACGATAAATTCTCTTTGAGAGTCGGTTATCATAACGAAGCTGAAAACAAGGGTAACCGTAAATATTTCACCGTCGGTGCCGGCTTCCGCATGAGTGCGTTCTCTCTTGACTGCGGTTATGTTATCGCAACAGCTAAGAGCAACCCTCTCGATCAGACACTTCGCTTCACTCTCGGCTTCGACCTTGACGGTATCAAGGATTTGTTTAAGAGAAGATAACCCTCTTCCATGAAGATACGTACTGGTTTCGGATATGATGTGCATAGGCTCGTTGAAGGGCGTGACCTGTGGCTCGGCGGTATCAGAATAGAGCATGAGAAAGGACTTCTCGGTCATAGCGATGCTGATGTTCTCATACATGCGGTGTGCGATGCCATGCTTGGTGCTGCCAATATGCGTGACATCGGTTATCATTTCCCTGATACTTCAGATGATACTAAGGATATCGACAGCAAGATCTTGCTGCGCAAGACTCTTGAACTCATAGCAACTAAGGGTTATACTATTGGGAACATAGATGTTACGATATGTGCTGAACGACCGAAATTGAATCCCCATATTCCTGCCATGAAGCAATGTCTCGCTCACGTGATGAATACCGATGAGGATAATATCTCCATTAAGGCCACAACATCCGAAAAACTTGGCTTTACGGGGCGTGAGGAGGGCATCAGTGCATTTGCTGTTGTTCTGATTGAAAAAACTCTTGAATAAGACATTAGTTGAATTTCGTTTGCTCTTTCGTCTCTTGTATCACAAACCATACATTAAAGAGAAAGAAAGAAAACAACTATTTGTTTTGTATGTTTTTATATTTGTAAGTCCGAAAAATTCTGTATTTTTGCAAAAACAATATCTATAATCATGGCTCTTAACACAGACAAGAAACTAAAATTATATTATTCAATAAAAGAGGTGGCTGATATGCTCAACGTGTCGCCCAGTATGCTCCGCTTTTGGGAAAAGGAAATTCCTATTATCAAACCGAAGACTACTGGCAACAACATAAGGCAGTACACCGAAACGAATATTGAAGATATAAAAACTGTTTATAACCTTGTCAAGGTGAGGGGCTTCAAGCTCTCCGCCGCCCGTAAAATGCTGCGTGAGAACAGAAATAATGCCGACAGTAAGGCACGTGTCCTCGAAACACTCATCCAAGTGCGTGAAGAACTCAAATCAATGAAAAAGAGTCTCGATTTCCTCGAATAAAAAATGCGTTACGACTCTCAACGAGCCGCAACGCACCACAGATATGTTTAACTAAAAATCTCTATATTAAAGGATACCTCTCGGCGACCTTCTAATCCTGCAACTACCAATCTTTTACCTTATCTAATACCTACTAACTAATACCCTACCTTATAACTAATACCTCTACTAATACCTTTTCATCTATACCTTAATACCTTAGTTCAACTAATACCTTAGCTTTACTAAAATGGTATTCTTATTTCATTAACCTATCTTCCTTTTGACATTGCAAAGTTACAACCATTATGTAAATCTGCAATGGCATGGTATGCGTTTCCAAATAAAAACATTACTTTTATTGACATAAATCAAAATAATGTGTGCGATAACAACACATATTTTTACGTTAGATTTGGTAAACTACTTTTTTTGTTTTATTTTTGTATCATTATGCAGAATAAATGGTAAAATAAACGGAAATGCGCATACTGATAGTGAATACAAGTGAGATGACTGGTGGAGCTGCCGTTGCAGCCAACCGTCTTGTTGCCGCCCTCAACAACAATGGGGTAAAGGCGAAAATGCTTGTCCGTGATAAGACAACAAATAGCATCACGGTGGCTGGTCTCAACCATAAACCTTTCCGAATGTGGCATTTCCTGTGGGAACGGTGGTGCATCTTCTGCCGGCTACATTTCTCAAAAAATCATCTCTTTGAAATCGACATAGCCAACTCAGGTTTCGACATCACAAGTCTCAATGAGTTCAAGGAGGCTGACGTAATACATCTGCATTGGATTAATCAGGGGATGCTGTCGCTGAAAGGAATACAAAAAATCCTCAATAGCGGTAAACCCATCGTTTGGACTTTGCATGACCTATGGCCCGTGTCGGCTATCTGCCATTATGCTCGCCAATGTGATAAGTTCATCATTAGCTGCAAAGATTGCCCCTTATTGCCAAAACGGATAATCTGTCCAGATTTAGCAAAACAGATATGGAATAAAAAGAAACGCATTTATCAGTGTTCGAACATACACTTCGTCGCTTGCAGCGAATGGCTCGCCAATACTGCCCGCAAAAGTGGGTTGACAAAAGACTTGCAAGTGTCGGCAATTCCTAATGCGATAGATACAAATATATTCCATCCGCTCGAAAAGCTCAAGGTCCGTAGGGAATTAGGGCTGCCAGAGGATAAGAAAATCATATTGTTCGTATCGCAAAGGGTTACTGATGTGCGTAAGGGTGCTTCATTACTTATCGATGCCGTCAATAAGATATGTGCCGATAATCCGACTTCTGCAAGTTCTATTGTCGTCGCTCTACTTGGTTCTCATGCTGAAACACTGAAACAGCAAATCAGTTTCCCTTGCATAGAACTGGGCTATATTTCAGGTGACAAGCGTCTGGCACAGGTGTACAGTGCCGCCGACGTGTTTGTATTGCCTTCCATGGAGGATAATCTGCCGAACACTATTATGGAGGCTCTTGCCTGTGGTGTGCCGTGTGTGGGCTTCAATGTCGGGGGCATCCCAGAAATGATAGACCACCTCAAGAATGGTTATGTTGCGGAATACAAGAATGCCGTTGACCTTGCGAAAGGTATTTGGTGGGTTCTTACGGAGGCTGACCGCGAACAACTGAAACAAAATGCCTTGCATAAGGTTCACACCTGTTATTCACAGCATAGCGTGGCTTCAAAATATATCGAGGTTTACGAATCGGCTCTAAAAGGGAAATACAAAAAACCATGATAAAGTTCTCTATTATAACCATTACTTATAATGCCGCCACGGTGTTCATGCGTACTGCGGATAGTGTACGGGCACAAGTCTATCCAAATGTGGAGCATATCATCATCGACGGTGCCTCGTCTGACAGTACGGCAAAACTTGCCGAAAACTATAAGACGCAATCTGATAGCAAAGACAGCGGTCATCAGGTGATTGTTATCTCTGAACCCGACAAGGGAATATACGATGCAATGAACAAAGGCAGGATGCTTGCCTCTGGCGATTATGTCTGCTTTCTCAATGCCGGTGACTTCTTCCCTGCTGCCGATACCCTTTCCGTAATTTCCGCTAATGCCCGACTTGAAGACATCAAAAAATCGGGCATGCCATTGCCTGCCGTTCTCTATGGTGATACCGATTGGGTTGACAACAACGGCAATTTCATTCGCCGCCGCCGACTGACCCCGCCTGAAAACCTTACATGGAAATCGTTCATGCATGGCATGCTTGTGTGCCACCAGGCTTTCTATGCCCGTACGGACATTGCTAAAATGACACCTTATAACATGAAATACCACTTTTCTGCTGATGTTGATTGGTGCATACGTATTATGAAAGAGGCTGAACTGAAATCACTTCCACTTGTCAATGTCCATGCCACCATTGCCAACTATCAGTTTGAGGGGCAGTCAACAAAAAACCACCGTGCTTCCCTTATGGAGCGATTTGATATCATGCGCCGCCACTACGGACTGTTCTCTACTGTCTGCATGCACATCTGGTTTGTTTTCAGGGCAGTAATAAAATAATTTTCGGCAACGTCACACTATCTTTTTAAACGTTTTTACAAAACTTTGCCTATAATTTGTTTGTCTCAAATTTTTTCTGTAATTTTGTCCTTTGGGTTTAGAATGTCTTAGTATGCTGAAATCTACTGGGGTAAACAACACCAAATATTTGGATTTCACTACAAAACAAGCAAAAAATAAGCAACATGAACAGTAAAGATCTCATGAACAAGGCAGCGGACAATATCAGAATACTCGCTGCGTCAATGGTTGAGAAGGCTAATTCCGGTCATCCGGGCGGGGCTATGGGTGGTGCCGACTTCATCAACGTACTATTCTCTGAATTTTTAGTTTATGACCCAAAAGATCCTTCCTGGCAAGGCAGGGACAGGTTTTTCCTTGATCCAGGGCACATGTCGCCAATGCTGTACAGTGCGCTCTGCCTTCAAGGGAAATTTACCCTCGACGAACTTTCACAGTTCCGTCAGTGGGGCTCTCCTACTCCAGGACATCCTGAACGCAACATCATGCGTGGCATAGAGAACACGTCTGGACCATTGGGACAGGGACATACATACGCTGCCGGTGCTGCCGTAGCAGAAAAGTTCCTTGAGGCTCGCCTCGGTAAAGAGGTAATGCAGCACAAGATTTATGCCTATATCTCCGACGGTGGTGTTGAAGAGGAAATATCACAGGGTACAGGGCGTTTGGCTGGCATTCTCGGACTCAACAACCTTATCATGTTCTATGACTCCAACGGCATTCAACTCTCAACAGAGTGTGGTGTAGTGATGAACGAGGACACAGAGGCGAAATATAAGGCTTGGGGCTGGAACGTCATGAAAATCAATGGCAATGATCCTGATGAGATACGTGAGGCCCTGAAAGCTGCACAAAAGGAGGAGAAACGCCCTACTCTTATCATCGGTAAGACTATAATGGGTAAAGGTGCGTTAAAGGATGACGGCTCTTGCTATGAGAACAGTATAAAGACGCATGGTGCGCCTCTCGGTGGCGGTGCTTACGTCAACACGATAAAAAATCTTGGCGGTGATCCTGAGAATCCTTTCCAGATCTTACCAGAAGTGAAGGAATTATACGCAAAACGTGCTGAGGAGTTGAAACAGATTGTTGCCGCACGCTATGAGATAGAGGCGCAGTGGGCTAATGCCAACCCTGAAAAGGCTGCTCTTTTGAAAGAGTGGTTCAGTGGCAATGCTCCGAAGATTGACTGGACGGCTGTTGTCCAAAAAGAAGGCTCTGCCACGCGTGCCGCCTCCGCAGCCTGTCTTGGTGTTCTCGCAGAACAGGTGCCAAACATGATATGCGCTTCCGCTGACTTGTCGAACAGTGACAAAACGGATGGTTTCTTGAAGAAAACCAAGTCGTTGACAAAAGACGATTTCAGTGGTGCTTTCTTCCAGGCTGGTGTTAGTGAACTTACTATGGCTTGTATGTGCATTGGTATGTATTTGCATGGTGGTGTTATTCCTGCCTGCGGTACATTCTTCGTATTCTCTGATTACATGAAACCTGCTGTCCGTATGGCTGCTCTTATGGAAGTGCCTATCAAGTTTATCTGGACTCACGATGCCTTCCGTGTCGGTGAGGATGGTCCTACACATGAGCCTGTTGAGCAAGAGGCTCAGATACGTCTTATGGAGAAAATCAAGAATCATCACGGTAAGGATGGCGTAAGGGTATTCCGTCCTGCTGATGCTGATGAGACTACTGTCTGCTGGACTATGGCTATGGAGAACACGGAAACACCTACGGCTCTCATCTTCTCTCGCCAAAACATTGCAAAGCTCCCTGCCGGTAATGATTATGAGCAGGCTCGCAAGGGTGCTTACATAGTAGCTGGTTCTGATGATGACTTTGACGTTATCCTCCTTGCTGATGGTTCTGAGGTTTCCACTCTTGTTGCCGGTGCTGAACTTCTTCGCAAGGATGGCATTAAAATCCGTATCGTAAGTGTTCCGAGTGAGGGCCTGTTCCGTGGACAGAGTAAGGAATACCAAGAGAGCATTTTGCCTACGGGTTCAAAGATTTTCGGTATGACGGCTGGTCTGCCTGTAACTCTCGAAGGTCTTGTTGGTGCCAACGGCAAGGTATTCGGTATGCCAAGTTTCGGCTTCTCCGCTCCTTATAAAGTGCTTGACGAGAAATTGGGTTACACTGCCGAGAACGTTTACAATCAGGTAAAGGATTTCTTGAAATAAATTATTGACTGACAATGGACAATCTATATGGCAAATTCCATTCAGCATCCATACAATCTGTGTATTCTTTCTGTCTGCTCTGCCATGTTGATTGTTCATTGTCTGTTTAAAATTTTGACAACCATATCATGGAAATAAAGACAATAGGGTTGGCATCCGACCATGCCGGGTACGATCTGAAACAATATGTTATCCAATATTGCAAAGAGCATGGCTATCCGTATAAGGACTATGGCACTTATACTACGGATAGTTGTGATTACTCTGATTTCGGTCATGCTCTTGCTAAAGGTATCGAAAAGGGTGAGGTTTACCCTGGCATCGCTATCTGCGGCAGTGGTGAGGGTATCAGCATGACAATGAACAAGCACAAGTGCATACGTGCTGGCTTATGCTGGATTCCTGAGATTGCTCATCTTATCCGTCAGCATAACAATGCGAATGTCCTTGTAATGCCAGGCAGGTTTATCGATAACGCCATGGCTGAGAAAATAATGAATGAGTTTTTCGCAACTGACTTTGAGGGTGGCAGGCATCAGAAGAGAATTGACAAAATTCCGCTTTGTGAATAACGGCAATACGTCTTGTAGATTTAAAATATTGCATTTCAAGGGCTAAAATGTCGCATTTAACGAAAAAATAAGTATAAACTGTTCGCTCATATATAAAAAACGTGTATTTTTGCAAATTGAAAATAAACAAAAGAAATTATGAAGAAGATTTTATTGATATCTGTTTTTGCTCTGCTTTCATTGAACTATGCTTTCGCGCAGGCACAGATAAAGTTTGACAAGACAACTTATAATTTCGGGACTTTTTCCGAGAAAGACAATATTCAGAAATGCTCTTTTTCTTTCACCAATGTCGGTGACGCTCCTCTCGTGATAAACCAGGCTGTAGCAAGTTGCGGTTGCACTGTTCCTTCATACACAAAGAGTCCTGTCGCTCCTGGTGAAAAGGGCACAATCGACATCACCTACAACGGCAAGGGCAAGTTCCCCGGTCATTTCAAGAAGAACATCACGGTAAGCACCAACGGTACACCTGAAAGAGTGCGCATCTATATTGAGGGCACAATGGAAGAGGCAAAATAATTCTATTACCTTAGAAAAATATTACGCTTCAAATTATAGAAGAAATATCATAACTAAAGATACAAGAAGTCGGATTTGCAGGAAATGTACAAATCCGACTTCTTATTTGTAAACGGAACAATAACTATCCCGTTTAAAGACTTTATCTTCAGAACACAATACTCTTGCCAATGCCGTTTACTCGTATGATGTAAACGCCAGGCTGTGACAATGCAATATTGCATTGTGAGGACATAGCTTTCTGTGAATAAACAACGACACCACCTGCGGTGATAACTTCAACTTTTGAGCCTTCCTCGACACCAGAGACGGTAACACCGTTGTTAGAACGTGAGATACTGATGTTGCTGTCAGCTATAACATTTGATATTCCTGCTGCAATAGCAGCATCTGACATCTCGCCTAAACTGCCGTACTCATTTGCAGCCTGTACAGTGTAAACATCATCTGCACTTGCGTTAATAAAAGCATAGTTGGTCTCCGTAGTAAATCCGATAACTTCGTCATTACAAAGAACAACATAGCACATAGCATAATCTACGGCATCCCAGCTCAAATCAGTACTACTAATTGTAACGTTTTCAGGTTTAGCGACACTCTCCATTATCTCACGTGGATTCCAATAGTCATCACCGCTCAATACGTTGGAGTAAGTATAAGTAGCAGCCTCATCATCGGTAAGAGAGTTCTTAGCAGTACCAGTGATCTTATTTCCATCATCATCGGTATAGTAATATTCAGCCCTACGGTTGCTGAGGTCAAGCAGGTTGCCGTCAGCGTCCATTGTCTTGTAATCAGCGAATATTGCAGGGATTGTTCCCATAGTCTCGTACCAACCGGCGGCAGGAATTGTCACCTCAGCCGTGGTATAGAGGAATACAGTCTTACAAGCATAATGCCATGGACGGCCGAGCCATACACTCGTCAATGACGGAGGCGTTGTAGGAGCTGTAATCGTGTTATGGTCAAACACATATCCCCACTTTGTACCTTCCTTATGTGAAGGTGCTACGATGTATCCACCAGATTCTCTCATGATATTAAGGGTACATTCATCAAAGTAAACATCGCCACCACCATAGATGAAATCAACAGCTCCCTCAATGAAGCAATTCTTAAAGTAATGACGGTCGGTAATTCCATTCGTTGATGACAGGTATGTATCCTGATAACTGCGCAACTTACAGTTATACAGACAAGCACGGTCGTTGTTGGTGTACAATGCCAATGCCTGTGGACCAGCCTCTTGCGTTACCCCATACTCATTTTCGAAAGAGATATTCTCTGCATAGAAGTTGGTTGCCTGACAAACAACAGAAGCACCTTCGCTGACGCTTACAGCATTGTCACCACCGCAGAGTAAATCATCGGTAATAACAACCTTCTCCTTGTCCTGACCAATCAGATAAATATATGGTTTGTTTGACGGAATACTGAAATGTCCCTTGTAATATCCTTCCTTAATGAATATCAACCAAGGCGATGTGCGATTTGTAGGAGCTGCCTCAATAGCGTCAATCACTGTTGTATAGTCGCCACTGCCGTCAGAGGCAACCACTGCGTCATAGATACGGGGCTCCGGCTGGTTACGGTCCATTGTAGTGAAAGTTAAAGTAGTCCCCTCAAAGGCATTGCCAGAACGGTCAACGATAGCACCTGCCGGTATCGTTACAGTGTAAGTGGTATTATAATCCAAATTGTTATAACGATAGAGAACTGTCGTTCCACTATATGTAACGTCAGAAAGTATTTGATCATTGATTGTACAATCACCCTCGCCAGCCTGCACTACCTCATCAAAGTTAAGTACGATAGAACCACTTGCACTAACGCCTGTAGCACCATCAGAAGGTATTGACGACTTAAGCAATGGAGCGTCATAATCTTCAACCATCTCCTGGTCTGCTAAAATGTATATTGCCGACATAGCAGTACCATCGTTATCTGTTGTCGAACCAATTAAGTCAGAATCATAATCAGGAATCCAACGGATATACAACTTGTCCTGGTCCTCAGCTTCCTCTGGAAGTGCTAAATCATAATCATACCATACACTTTTTTCCAATATATCAACTTCTCCATAGTCATAGAATGTCTCGTCATCTATTGACCACTGCAGTTTCTGAACCGAATAGCCATTGTATTGCAGGAGCATACCCGATTGAACGTGGATATTGTGATAACCCTTAGTAGAGAATGTTGCCTCATAATAATAATGGTCAGCCAACGGTTTCCAGTTTACAATACCATAACGCCCATTATACAACGGATTACTGCTCAAAGCACTGCGGTCAAGCCAAGAGTTTGTCGTACCGTCAGCCAAACGCAATGACAACATACCAGTGTTTGTCGACTCGTTGTAGATATCGCCAGCTCTGTCTTTTGAACCTGCATTGTAAAAGTCCCAACCACAGATAAATGGTACATTGCTATATGTAGCCGTCAGCTCTGAATCTCCATTAATCTTGACCATATTGGTAGAAGAAGTAGTGCCATCACTCCAATTGGTGAATGTATAGACAACATTATTAGAAGCGGTCAACTGAACTTCCGTACCAGCCTCGTACATTCTCTTTCCGTCAACCATTGAGCCTTCATCAGAGAAAGATACCATATAAGATGGCGCACCATCAACAGTCAAATCAAGACTATATGTGACAAGTTCACTGAAATTGGCTGTAAGCACTTCATCCTTTGCCAACTCAATAGATAAAGAAGCATCTTCTGATACCAAGGCGCCACTCTCATCAGTCCAATTCACAAAAATGTAACCGAAGTTCGGCTCGGCTGTCAACGTCACGCTCGTTCCTTCATTGAAGGTAGTTCCAATAGGAGACTGCGTAATAGTGCCGGCATCTTCCGGACTGACACCTGTTTCCAATGTATATTTGGTAACTTGTTCTGGAGTTCCCTCGTATGTTCCTGCAATCTGTATGTTGGCAATACCTACCTGCTTGGCATTTCCTAAACTATATAGGTATATTACCAAAGAAACCTCTTCTGTTGTTGATATGCCTGATATGGAATAAGACAATTGTGATTGTTCTGATGCATTATTTCTATTTGGACTTACTCCTGTAGCCAAAGTGATTGTCTCATTTTCTGTAACCAAATAAATGTCAAGCAAGCCTCCATCAGTTCCATAACGTAAGGCATCAAGATACACATTTGTAGGTGTGAATGTAACACCCTTTTGCGGAGTGATGCTAAACGTAATCTTGTCATCATCAGTAGCAGAATTATGTTGCTCTAATGGTTGAAATTCCGTAAATGTTACACCAAAATCAGTATGTGAACCATAATATTCGAGATTTGATCCTACCTCAACATAGTTAAGAGCGAATAAATCTTCATTATTCAATGTAGCTACCTGTCCTGCTGCTCCCGTCGAAAAAGGCCATGTTGCGGACATCTCACCAGAAGTGTCCTGAGCTTTCGACTGTAATGTAAAAAGGGACATCATTATCATGCATAACAATGCCCCTGAATTAAATTTTCTCATTAAAATAAATTAATTTATCAGAATGATATTATCTTGCAACTTTCGATACAACAACATTGCCGTCAGCATAGATCTGCTTAATCAGATAAACACCTTTTGCAGGTTTGCTGCTTCTCTGTACACCAGATAAGTCATAATAAAGTTCCTTAACAGGTGTTCCTGTTGTCTCTGATATTGACTTGATGCCAGTACTTATGGATTCAGTTATGCCATGAATGGTTACATTGCTCAAACAGAAGTACTTACCTGTTACATCCGAACTTGTACTATACCAAGGATAAGCACGCAGGAGCAAACTTTGCCCTGCCTCTAACGCAATAACAGGCTGTGCCGACACAGCATACATTGTTTTTGATGCCATAGAAGAAGCGTATTCCGCAATAGCATGGGCATCAGAAAAGTCCTCATTAACAGAATAAGAAATGCGGCATCTCATTCCACTTCCACCAGCTCCGCCAACATAAAGACCTATTGAGTCTATATGAAGTATTGATGACTCCTGTGCAGTGATACCAAACTGGATATAACGCGTTGATACCTCATCAATCTCACCAGCAGACCAAGCTCCGTTAGCGTCCTTACCAGAAAGTTGATTGCGCTGTACTTTTTGGTCTGTAGATATGTCGCAATCATCAGGCCATGTCTCCATGGTAGCATAATTATATACTTCCAAATCACTCCAGCTTTCATCAATCACCTCTGCCGGTCCGGTCAATGTGTATGAATCACTGCCTGAAGACAGTTCCCAATGCACAAGGACCTCCTCTCCGCCACTGAGGTCAACACCCTCGCATGTTATTTCTATTTCTTTCGTGCTTTCGCCGTATGTGAAAGTCATAGTACCTGTTACAGTACCTGCCTCTGAAAGCAAAGCCCTCACGTAAAGCGTGGTATATTCCAAATTACCGTCTGAATAAGCCAATGAAAGAGAAGAAGAATAGCTATCTTTGTCAGTCGATACAGTGAAACCATTAGGCATAGTAATATCAATAGTTCCTTCTGAAGGTGTGAGATCCATTCCTGAAACAGAAACCTCTTTAACAACAGACTGGTTGACATAAATCTGACCGAAGTCAAGAGATGTAGGATTTACAAACAGATCTGTATTCGTTTGGATGTGGTCTGCCAAAATATCCTGATCAGCCATTGCCTGTGCCACCAAATGAGCTATGAGATTAGCACCCATTGCACATGGGTGAGTGCTGTCGTCTGTGCAAAACAAAAGAGAAATACAAGCGGCATCACCATAGCTCTCAAACAATTCTGCTGATGAGGTTGTCAAGTCGATAAAAGGCACATCCAATTCCTCTGCCACTTCTTTCATTGCGTAGGGATAATCCATGGTATGGTCGTCTGTACCAACTGATTGGTTCTCCAATATTGTTCCATCATCCTGCAACACATAGAACTTATCACCCAGGTCATGTTTACCCGCACGTGTTATTGACCCACTACTGAAATATTTGCGGCACATCGGGGCAACCAAAACAGGTATTCCACCCAATTCACGTGTCTCATTAACATACAGCCTCAAAAAATCCTTGTAAGTGGAATAAGGAATGGTTCCACGATAGTCAACACTCGTGTCACCTGTCTTTGCGATAACAGAATCACCATCCATACCGTTGTTCTTCTCATCATTGTGAGAGAACTGGATTAACACATAATCACCTTCGGAAATCTGCTGCTTTACGGTATTCCAATAACCACTCTCCTGATAGAAACTCTTGCTGCTCGCACCGCTCTTGCCACGGTTGTTGACAGTAACTGTCTCATCAAAGTACTGCTGGAACATCATCGCCCAACCCCTCTTGTCGGTTGTCGACTCATCATAATCCGCCATTGTCGAATCTCCAATAGTGTGTACTGTTACCTGCGCTGCCAAAGGCAAGAAAAGCAGACTAAGCAAAAATATT
>JAJQAR010000303.1 GCA_021203705.1 Prevotella sp.
CATTAGGCGAGATTATGCTTCGTCTTTCTTCTCCAAATGGGAAGAGGTTTGTTCAGAGTGATGTACTTGACGTGATTTACGGTGGTGGTGAGGCAAATGTAGCAATCAGTGCTGCAAATTATGGTCACGAGGCTATTTTCGTAACGAAAGTTCCAAAGCACGAGATTGGACAGTGTGCAGTAAACGCATTGCGTCGTTATGGTGTAAACACCAATTATATTGCACGTGGTGGAGATCGTTTGGGTATCTATTTCCTTGAGACAGGAGCAAGTATGCGTCCATCAAAGGTTATCTACGACCGTTCTCACAGTTCAATTGCAGAGGCAGATCCTTCAGATTTCGATTTCGATGCAATCATGGAAGGTGCACAGTGGTTCCACTGGAGTGGTATTACGCCAGCCATCAGTGACAAGTCAGCAGAGCTCACACGTATAGCATGCGAGGCAGCAAAGAGACATGGTGTAACAGTCAGTGTAGACCTTAACTTCCGTAAGAAGCTGTGGACGAAAGAGAAGGCACAGTCAATCATGAAGCCTTTGATGAAGTATGTTGACGTATGTATCGGCAATGAGGAAGATGCAGAGCTTTGCCTCGGTTTCAAGCCAGACGCAGACGTACAGAGCGGAAAGACCGATGCAGAAGGATACAAAGGAATTTTCAAGGCAATGGCAAAGGAATTTGGTTTCAAGTATGTCATTTCCACATTGCGTGAGTCATTCTCAGCAACGCACAACGGTTGGAAGGCAATGATTTACAACGGTGAGGAGTTCTATGAGTCAAAGCGTTATGACATCAATCCTATCATTGACCGTGTAGGTGGTGGTGACTCATTCGCAGGTGGTATTATCCATGGACTGTTGACAAAGCCAAATCAGGGTGCAGCCCTTGAGTTTGCAGTAGCAGCATCAGCATTGAAGCACACGATCTTCGGTGACTTCAACCTTGTATCAGCAGAAGAAGTTGAGACATTGGCAGGAGGAGACGCAAGCGGTCGTGTACAGAGATAAACAACGAACAAGTAAAGATTTTAAGAAATGGCAAAATTTGATAAAATTGCGGTATTGAACAAGATTGGTTCAACCGGCATGGTTCCTGTTTTCTATCACAAGGACGCAGAGATTGCAAAGAAAGTAGTGAAGGCATGTTATGATGGTGGTGTACGCGCATTTGAGTTCACTAATCGTGGTGACTTCGCTCATGAAGTATTTGCAGAGGTAGTTAAATTCGCAGCTAAGGAGTGCCCGGAGCTTGCAATGGGAGTTGGTTCAGTAGTTGATCCGGCAACAGCATCTCTTTATATCCAGTTGGGTGCATGCTTTGTAGTAGGTCCATTGTTTAACCCAGAGATTGCCAAGGTTTGCAACCGTCGTCTTGTAGCATACACACCAGGTTGTGGCAGTGTATCAGAGATTGGTTTCGCACAGGAAGTAGGATGTGACCTTTGCAAGGTATTCCCAGGTGACGTACTTGGTCCGAAGTTGGTAAAGGGCTTGATGGCACCGATGCCATGGTCGAAGTTGATGGTAACTGGTGGTGTATCACCAGACGAGGAGAACATCACATCATGGTTCAAGGCAGGCGTTTACTGTGTAGGTATGGGCAGCAAGTTGTTCCCGAAGGATGTAGTAGCAGCAGGAGACTGGCAGGCTGTAACAGACAAGTGTAAAGAAGCTTTAGGTTACGTTGCCAAGGCTCGCGGATAATAGAAACAAAGGCTCAATATGGATAGTGTTCATATTGAGTCTTTTCTTTTTTTCAGCTTGTACTTCACGGCACGTTGATCAGGAAGTGGACAAGTTGAATTATTTTTCCTATACATTTCATTATAAAGACCTTGACTCGACAGTTTTCTACGCAGAGAAAGCCCTGAAGTTGGCAGGCACATACCCGTCGGGGAGGGCAGAGGCATATAATAATCTCGCCTTTGTGGATATAGCGAGGATGGAGTATGATAAGGCAGCAGGTTTGCTTGACAGTGTTTACTTAGCAACCGACAACCAGCTCGAACTTTTGATAGCCGATATTCAAAATATGCGGTTGTGCCAGAGAAAGTCGAGGAACAAGATGTTTTACGACTATCGGGAGAGAGCCGTAGGAAGGATAAAGAGGATAGAAGAAGAAACATCTTCTTTAAGCACCCATTTGCGGGAGCGATATATATATGCAAAGTCAGAATATGCCATTGTAAACTCCACCTATTATTATTATGTAGGTTTAGAAAAACAATCCGCCGAGGCATTCAATGCGATAGACCCATACGGAGAGATATTGCAGGATACAGCCCAATATCTGAATTACCTGTATTATGTAGGCAGTGGTGGTGTGATATTAGACAAAAGTGTGGAGGAGACCAGTCAGATTGAGTTTGAGCATCTGATAAAATGCTGCTTGTTGGCAAGGCAGGTGAACTCCATATACTGGGAGGCAAATTCCTTGCAGGCAATGAGCGTGCACCTAATAGTGGAGAGCGAAAGAAATTTGTTGTTGGAGAATAATCCTTTGGTGATTAGTTATATCAATCAAGATGAGATGCCAGACAGTTTGTTGGCAGGTTACTTGGCGCAAAAATCATTAGCCTTATTTACAAAATTTGGAGATATATATCAGATAGCAGGGGCGCATAGGACATTAGCGTTGTGTTATTTTGAATTAGGAGATTACACATCATCGTTGATATGTCTTGAAAATGCCTTGTTAGATAAAAGGATAGAGCAAGCCCCAGATTTGGTGGCAAGTCTGAGGGAGTATTTAAGTCTTGTGTATTCCGCCTTGGATGACAAGAACAACAGTGATATTAACAGGAACAAATATTTGGATCTTCAGGAAGAGACAAGGCAAGATAGGATGTTGGAGGCACGAGCCAATCAGTTGGAGCGAATTTCAAGGCAGTTGAATATTATGATAGCATTTGTAATCTTCCTAATATTGGCAGTAATTTTATTGTTCTTTGTATTCAGATATTTGCGGCGCAGGAAGGACAAAGGGCAAACAATAGATAACCTGCTGGTACCCTTGCGCCAGTGGGAAAGCATGAACGAGGAGAATACCAACAAACTAACTGAAAGGCATGAGAGCATAAATGAGGAGTTATCCATTATGGCACTGCATGTGGAGGATGACAAGAAACGGTTTGTTGACAATAAGGCGAAGACCTTTCTTGCCAACAATGTAATGCCGTATATAGACAGGATTATCAATGAGGTGAGACGGCTTGAGGTTGGCGGCGAATCAGAGGAGAGACGCTGCAAACGATATAAGTATGTTGCCGAGCTGACGGATCAGATAAATGAATATAACGATGTGTTAACACATTGGATACAGTTGCAGCAGGGGCAATTGAGTCTGCATATTGAGAGTTTCAGTTTGAAAGAACTTTTTGACATGTTGGTAAAGTCAGCTATCTCGTTTAAATTGAAAGGAATAACCCTGAATGTTGTTCCAACAAACGCAGTAGTAAAGGCAGACAAGATATTAACCCTGTTCATGCTGAACACCCTTGCCGACAATGCGAGGAAATTCACAGAAAAGGGAGGAACAGTAACGTTGAGTGCCGTGCAGAAAGACGAGTATGTGGAGATTTCAGTAAGAGATACAGGAATAGGACTGACAGAAGAAGAACTATCAGGTATTTTTGAGCATAAAGTATATAATGGACACGGTTTCGGGTTGATGAATTGCAAGGGAATAATGGATAAATACCGCAAAATCAGTCAGATATTCAATGTATGCGGTTTGTTTGCGGAGAGTAAGAAAGGCAAGGGCAGCCGGTTTTATTTCCGGCTACCAAAGGGAGTTATGCGTGCATTGGTTATAATTACCATGCTTTTCAATATGTTTACTTTATCGTTTGCAGACAATGTCAAGGACAAACTGAAAATAGAAGAAACCATAAAATCAGAATATCTTGTTAAGGCAGGAGCATACGCCGACTCAGCATATTATAGTAATGTAGGCGGTGCATATACAAGGACGTTGGAATTTGCCGACTCTGTGATATACTATCTCAACGAGTATAATGTTACAATAGATTCGGAAAGTGAGCAGTTTATGGTAAAGGCGGGAGATGGTTCAAATTTGCCGGCAGAGATAGTATGGTTCAGGAAAGATTTACCGACAGACTATGAGGTTATACTCGATATACGTAATGAGAGTGCTGTGGCGGCCCTTGCCCTACACAAGTGGGAACTGTATAAATATAATAATAAGGTATATACCCAGTTG
>JAJQAR010000157.1 GCA_021203705.1 Prevotella sp.
CAACAAGATTTAAAGCAGATTGCCTCAAAAGGCATTACCGAAGAACAGGTAGAGAAACAGTTGGAAGAGTTCAAGCAGGGATTTCCTTTCCTGAAGATAGAGGCGGCAGCCAGCATTGGCAAGGGCGTTATAGCACCTGATGACAAAGAGCGTGCCGAGTATATCGAGAAGTGGAACGCTTACAAAGCAGAGGGAAAGAAGATCGTTAAATTCGTTCCAGCGAGCGGTGCAGCAAGCAGGATGTTCAAGGACATGTTTGCATTTGTAGATGCCAGCTATGACGTGCCGACGACCGACTTTGAGAAGAAGTACTTTGACAACATCGAGAAGTTCGCATTCTATGATGAGCTTGATGCAGCATGCCAGAAGAACGAGGGCAAGGGAATAAAAGCCCTGATTGCAGAAGGCAACTATAAAGCCGTTGCAGCCAACATGTTGCAGGCAAAGGGACTCAACTACGGGCAGTTGCCAAAAGGAATGTTGACATTCCACAAGTATGACGACGGCACACGCACACCTATGGAGGAGCACCTTGTAGAAGGCGCATTGTATGCAGCCAGCAAGGGAGAGGTGAACGTACACTTCACAGTAAGTCACGAGCACATCCAGTACTTTGAGAAGAAAGTAGAAGACAAGATGGGTAAATATGCAGACAAGTACGGTGTGAAGTATAATGTATCATTCTCAGAGCAGAAGCCGAGCACAGACACATTGGCAGCAGCCGAGGACAACACTCCGTTCCGCAATGAAGACGGCTCGTTGCTGTTCCGTCCGGGAGGCCATGGAGCATTGATTCAGAACCTCAACGACATCGATGCAGATGTTATCTTCATCAAGAACATCGACAATGTAGTGCCAGACAGGTTGAAGGGCGACACTGTTGACTACAAGCAGCTCATTGCCGGAATTTTGATATCATTGCAGGCAAAAGTATTCGACTATCTCCGTCTTTTGGATACAGGCAAATACACCCATGAGAACCTTGAGGAGATTATCCGTTTTGTGCAGAGAGACCTCTGCTGCCGCAAGGCAGATATCAAGGACTTGGAAGATGCTGACCTTGTGATTTACCTGCGCAACAAGTTGAACCGTCCTATCCGTGTCTGCGGAGTTGTAAAGAATGTAGGCGAGCCTGGTGGTGGTCCGTTCCTGACATACAACCAAGACGGCACAGTAAGTCTGCAGATTCTTGAGAGCAGCCAGATTGACAAGAGCAACACGGAGTACATGAAGATGTTCACTGAAGGAACACACTTCAATCCAGTTGACTTGGTTTGCGCTATAAAGAACTACAAGGGCGAGGCATTTGACCTGCCGAAGTATGTTGACAAGAGCACGGGCTTTATCAGCAGCAAGAGCAAGAACGGCAAGGCACTGAAAGCACTTGAGCCTCCGGGATTGTGGAACGGAGCGATGAGTGATTGGAACACGATATTCGTAGAAGTGCCACTGTCAACGTTCAACCCAGTTAAGACGGTAAATGACTTGCTGAGGGAACAACACCAGTGAAAAATCGGAGATTTTTCAAGTTAAGAATTAAGAATTCGATGCGGCTGAAGCCGAGTAAATTTTTGCTTGAGAAAGTCCTCGATAAATTACCTGACGGTGAAGTTGCTCACGCTCAACAATTACTTAGGTGATTTTTCTCACGCTCTGCATAGCTCGAACAAGTTCGGCTCTGCTCTCGCTTAATCGAAAAATTCAAACGAGTTTGATTGTATTCGCTTAACCGCAACATTGGGACCCTACATTTGCTTGCGTTCTTAGCTTGAGAAATTTTCGGAAAATATGATTGGATATTTAGAATGAGTTCGGTTTTGTGCCGAACTCATTCTTTTTGCTTTTATTGTTGGGATTTTTTGCTTTTACTATTAGGTGTTTTATAGATCGGTATTGTTGGAGGTTAGATTTTGATGGTGAGTATTTCGTTGAGGTCGGTAAGGTAGTTGGAGCTTTTGAGTTCGCATTTTACGTGCCAGGAGCGGTTGTTGAGACTTTCAGTGGCGAGGCAGATGCTTTTGGTGCCATACCTCTGGTTGATGCGGTCCATTGCCTGCATCAGTTGGTTTCTGTTGTGGCGGTTTTTTATCACGTCGAAGAAGTCGGGTGTTACGCAGGAAGCATCGGAGATATCACTGACGATAACTCCTGCTTTTTTGTATAAAATGCCCGGTCGGTACATCTCGTTGAGCAGTTGCAGGGCGGTGTGAGTTATCTCGATAGTGTCAGAAGTATTCACGAACATCGGGCGAGTCTGGATGTCATTATACTGCTTCAAGTCTTCACGAAAGCGGTTGGAGAGGATGAAAACCGAGACGTTGCCGGCAACAGCATGCTGCGATCTCAGTTTGTTGGCACAACTGGCGGCGAAAGAAGACACCGCCTCACACAGATCATTCAAGTCAGAAGTCATGTTACCGAAGCTACGACTGGTGCAGATACTTTGTTTCTGTAATACCTCAGAAGTATCTATACAGTCAGTACCGTTGAGTTCCATCCATGTCCTGACGAGAGGGATAGTGAAATGACGTTTCATCCAATTCTCACTTTTATCCGCAAGGTCAAGAGGCGAATTTATGCCTAATTGTCTTAATTTCACGAGAGTTCTTCTGCCAATACCCCAAATATCCTCAAGAGGGAACATCGCCAGAGCCTTTCTGCGCTTAATCTCGTTGTCGATGACACAGACAGAGCCATATCCCTTGTATTTCTTGGCATATTTGCTTCCTACTTTGGCAAGCGTTTTAGTAGGAGCAATGCCCACGCTTACGGGGATGTCGGTATAAAGTCGTATTTTCTCCACGATGTCACGCATGAAACTTTCCAAGTCGCAGAACCGCTCATAGCCATCGAGACGGCAGAAACTCTCATCGATGCTGTATTTCTCTACATGAGGGATAGACTTTCGGAGGATATTAGTTACCCGTTTGCTCATAGCCGCATATAGCATCATGTTGGAGGAGAACACCGTTACATTGTTGGCTTTAACGATATCCATGACCTTAAATAATGGGTTGCCACGGTGCAGACCGAGAGCTTTTGCCTCAGGAGTGAGAGCCACAATGCAGCCATCGTTGTTGGACAGCACGCAAACAGGCTTGCCACGCAGACCAGGGTGGAAAACCTTCTCAACGGAGCAGAAAAAGCTGTTGCAGTCAACTAACGCATACATAATTCAGTTTCTTGGGCGGTGGATTACATACGTTACCGTTCCCCACACGCTGAAATCATCCCCATCGGTAATCTCTATCTCAGGGAAATCAGGGTTGGCGGGAACGAGCCAGCCTTTGCCGTTTCTCATTGCGAAGTGTTTCAGAGTGTATTCACCATTCAGTTCACATACCGCCACCTCCTGTTCGGCGGGGTTGCGGTTACTCTTGTCAACTATCACGATATCCCCATTGAATATGCCAGAGTCAATCATGGAATTCCCCTGCACGCGGATTAGGTAAGAAGCCTCCGGGTGAGGGCAAAGCATTTTCAGCATGTCGATGTCTTGGGATAATTCATCGTTGTCCAACGGAATAGGGAAGCCCGCGACCATCTTCACATCGAAAAACGGGATTGCAAATGGTTTTATTTTCGTTGCGGGATATACCTCACCAATCTGTTCTATTGTGGATGGCGTTGTTGTTTGAGACACTTTGAGGCGTACATTATTAATACAATCACGGATGAACTCCGTCTTGTTAGCATGGGTGTCTATGAAATCAGCCAGAGGTCTGTCAGCACGGAAGGCGTACAATCTGCTGTCACCTTTCGGGCGACCAGCCCCTTTGCGTGCACCACCACGATTATCTTTTCTATTATTTTGCATCTCAAAATATATTATGGTGCAAATATAATAATATATTTTGAAAAACGTATAACGTTTTTCAAAATATTGGGAAAGGACATATAGTTAAATAATATAGAAGTAATAATCAAGGCTTGGTATTAATATACCAATAACCACCAAGTTTTGCACCTTTACGGGTTAATATTTCCATTTCACGTAAATTAGCTATCTGCTTCTCAACCGCACGCTGACTGATACCTATTTTGTATGCCATGGCTTCTGCCGATATAGTAGGATCAGAGATTACGAGGTCTATAATTTTCTGTGCCGTTTTTCCTACCTTTTTCTGCTTTTGTTCTATATCTTTTGATATTCTTTCCGAACTTTTTTCGCCACTTCCGAACATTCTTTCCGAACTTTTTGAT
>JAJQAR010000009.1 GCA_021203705.1 Prevotella sp.
CTTCAGATGTGTATAAGATAAAGATATTATATCATAGTAGGGGAGGCGAGCGGAGACCTTCATGCGTCTCACCTTATGGCGGCTCTGAAAAAGCGTGATGCCGATGCGGAGTTCCGTTTTTTCGGGGGGGACCTCATGGCGGCTGTCGGTGGCACGTTGATAAAGCACTATCGTGACTTGGCTTATATGGGTTTTGTGCCTGTGCTGCTTCACCTGCGGACGATATTCCGTAACATGGATTTCTGCAAAAAGGATATTCTCTCATGGCAACCAAATGTGGTGATTCTCGTTGACTATCCGGGTTTCAACCTGGATATCGCTAAGTTTGTCAAGGCTAAATCTTCAATTCCAGTTTTTTATTATATCTCTCCCAAAATATGGGCTTGGAAGGAATACCGTATAAAAAATATAAAACGTGACATAGCAGAACTGTTTTCTATTCTACCTTTTGAGGTGCCTTTCTATGAACAGAAACATAACTATCCCATACATTATGTGGGTAACCCTACGGCTGATGAGGTAAATGAGTTTTTGCAAAATTATAAAGATCCTTTCAATGTGTTTTGCTCCACTAATAATCTGAACTCTGACCGCAAGATTATCGCGCTCTTGGCTGGCAGTCGCAAGCAGGAGATAAAGGATAATCTCCCAGCGATGCTCGAAGCCGCCTCTCGCTATGCAGATAAATACCAACTTGTTGTTGCCGGCGCACCTTCTATATCACCTGATTATTATGAGAAATTTATTACAGGAAAACAGGTGCGCATTGTATATGACAAGACATACCCATTACTTGCCAATTCTCATGCCGCTCTTGTTACAAGTGGTACGGCAACGCTCGAAACGGCTCTGTTCGGTGTGCCTCAGGTGGTCTGTTATGAGACACCGATACCAAAGGTTATAGCCTTTCTGCGTAAGCACTTGATAAAGGTTAAATACATTTCTTTGGTAAACCTCATAGCTGACCATGAAATCGTAACGGAACTTGTGGCTGATACGTTTACTGTTGACAATATCGCTGATGAGTTAGGCAAGGTGCTTGAACAGGGAAAATCCCGTAACGATATGCTTAACGGTTACGATGAAGTACGCCATCGTCTCGGCGATACGAAAGCTCCCGACAATGCGGCTGCTATAATGATAGACATCCTAAAGAAATAAAGTAATGGTATTAATTCAAAATGGCAGATAAACGTTTCTCTGTTTACCTGCCATTTTATATGGCTTTAATGTTTTCACTTGCCGTTTTCAGAACAATGGGTGCATGATGCCTTCGTCACCTACAACATACACCGTTCCGTTTTCGATTAATATGGCACGCCCTTTCTTTTCATCTCGGTTTTTCTGGTTGTCCACATTCACGGCAATAACCTGATTGTCGTAAAAAGCCGAGATGTCGTCGAATATGGTATGCCCCACTATAATGCGGTCAACGTCGTATCTTTGGAGGAGCAAAGTGAGGGTGTCTGCCGCCAATGGGTGATATTCCTCCTCTTGCTTTACCATGCCACGATACCAGAGAGGACCGTAGGTGGTCGCCAATTTGTAGGTGAGGGGATAGTCGGCACGGCGCAGATACCTTTTCATGTAGGGATTGAAACTAAGAAGCTCGTTTACTGCCGGTATGGAGATGTCCAAATCGTAAAACTCACTGCTTAGCCCGGCATGTACAAGTAGGTTACGCCCTATTTTCATTATCACGTTGCGGGAGCAGAGCCACCTGCCCAACTCTGTGGAGCGGCTCCACAATTCAGGATATTCTATATGCAGAGAGTCCGCCAACAATAGGTATTTCTCCTTTGTGTAACGCAGGTCGTTGGTGAATACCATCGGCTCATGATTACCCAATAGAAAGTCCATACGCCCACCGGCATCTGCCGCTTCCTGCTCTAAATTATAGAACAACCAGTAAATCGGCAGCACATCATCGCCTCTGTCAAAGACATCTCCGTTTACTACCAACTGGTTCTTGCCGAATGACCAGTGATAGTTCTCATCAATTACGCCGTTGCCTTGCAACAGACTGACAACACAGTCGAAATTGCCATGAGGGTCGGACATCACGAATAGTTTTTCTGGCTGCTCGCATTGCCAGTCTGGACGTTTAATAGGGTGTAAAGCGACACTGAAACGGTGCTTTCCTTCGTGTGACTCCACATCAAAGCGGAAATTATCTGGAATGGAATCGTAACTCTGCTTTATTATTTGTCCTTCCAAATTAACGGAAATTACCTGTACTGATCCGTCAGCGTTGTGGAAAATATACGGCCCGTCGGCAGTGAGAACGGCAGTATCATCGGAGCTTTCAACGGCACTTGCCTGCCGCATCCCATATATGGTGGAATGCAACAGGCAAGCTAATATGAGTATCGTATAAAATCTTATGTATTTCATACGGAATACGATTTATACTTAATTTTCAGAATCGTAAGATGGGTTCTGTACCATGTTCGGGTTGGCATCCATCTCATCTGCCGGTATCGGGAGCACGCTTCTGAAATAATCCCAGTTGAAATACATCTTGTCTTGATCCATAGTCAGGTGTTCAGTACTACTGATCTCAGAAAATGTAACCGATGACTCATGGCGGTCAACATAGCCGCCGTCGCGCAATGCATCGTAATAGTGCTCTCCTTCGCCTACCAACTCCTTGCGGCGCTCTGTCATTACCCGTTCCAATGTAACTTCCGTTCCCTGTACCGTGTTCGCTGGATTGGCACGACTTACGATAGCATCGAGATACTTGACGGCGTCATCGTTGTTGCCAACCTTTACTGCTGCCTCGGCTGCGTTCAGATATGTCTCTGACAGACGGAGCAATGGTATGTTGGCATCCTGGATAATCTCATCTCCTTCTGGCTGGTATTTGTAAACGAAGGCACGCTTGCTGCTGAATACCAACAGTTGAAGCCTTACATCATCAGGGTCTTCCATAAGCAATTCATAGAAACTGCTTGTAAGGCAGATGTCCTTGTAACCGTCCGGGTGGAACAGGTAGCCTAATGCTTCTTTTCCAGGGTCATCATCGGTCGTGTTCACAATCTCGAATAATACCTCTCCTTTTGAAGAACTGCTGTAGTCGTAACTCCATGCGTCTGGATATTCTTCTGTCGTCCACAAACTGTATCCTTCTGCCTCTGCTCCTTCAATGGCTGCCTTTGCCATATCCAATGCCTTCTGGTCATCACCATGATACAGATATACCCTACTCAACAGTGTCATTGCTCCCCAACGGTTGATAAGTCCTTTATGATAGCTGTTCCCCTCATCGTTGTCCATAAGGTTTATGGCTGTCTCCAAGTCCTCTATAATCGCATCATAACATTCTGCCACGGTGTTGCGGGCAGGCTTTGCATCCTTGTCAAGTACAGTCTTTACAATAACCGCACCGAGAGATGCTCCGTTGTCTTTCTTGTAAGGATAACCGAATATACGGGTGAGGTCAAACAGGAACATTCCTCGCAGGGCGTATGCCTCACCTTTGTAATAATCCCTCAGGTCTGTCTCCGTTGTCTCAATATCGTCTATCTGTTCCAGAATGGAGTTGCACTCCGTAATCATGGTGTAAGGATATGACCAATAGCTCGACTGCATATTGTCCTTAGTGAAACTGTGCAGGTATGCACTGCCAGTACGTTTCGTGGAACTGTATGCCATCATGTCATCGCCTGCCGCATCACCATAATATACAAGTCGCCCGGAATAGGCGTATGGATCCTGCATAGTACTGTATATACCGTTCAAGGCGTATTCAACGTCGCTCAGCACATTTATCGTTTCGTCAGTCTGGGCGTAAGTGGATGGCTCAAGATCGAGCCAACTGTCTCCGCATGAACTGCAAGCCAATATCAACATGCTTGCAAGAATATATTTTGTAATTTTCATACTTCAAAGATATTAATGTTAGAAATCAATGTTGATACCGAATGTTACTGTCCTCAATGGTGGGGTTCCCCAAATGGCTGTTCCATCGCTTACTGCCTCCGGGTCGTAGTAGTTGTACCTTGCCCATGTCCACAGGTTGTTGGCGGAAGCGTAGATACGTACGTTACTGATTCCGATAGTCCTGATCCACTCTTTTGGCATCGTGAAACCGAATGTCAGGTTCTTCAAGCGGATGAAATCGGTGCTGTGTACACGGCGTGTGTTCGCATAACTGTGCATAGGATATTCCGGGTCTTCAATGAATACCTCATAC
>JAJQAR010000022.1 GCA_021203705.1 Prevotella sp.
TTTTATCCCTTAGCTTATTGTTATCAATTATGACAATGGAAGCAGCAGTAAATATTGACCGTATAGAACCTACCGACTGGTTTGTTGGCATGAAAAATCCAACATTACAACTAATGGTGTATGGTGAGGGCATACAGACAGCAGACGTTACAACCGACTATGACGGAGTGAGGATAGACAGCATTGTGCGCTTAGACAGCAAGAACTATCTCTTTGTATATCTGGACATCAAGGATGCACAGCCAGGAGAGATGACACTTACATTCAAGAACGGGAAATCAACACAAAAAGTAAATTATCAGCTCAAAGCCCGTGAGATGAGCGGTGAGCAGCGTATCGGTTTCACCAATGCCGACGTACTCTATATGCTAATGCCTGACCGCTTTGCTGACGGCAACCTTGACAATAACGACATAAAGAGCATGAACACCTTCAAAACCGACCGCTCGCAACCCAGTCTGCGACATGGTGGAGACTTGGAGGGCATACGCCAACACTTGGACTACTTCAATGAACTTGGAGTAACGGCATTGTGGTTCACGCCAGTACTTGAAAACAACTCGCCCGACAACAACAATCAAAGTACGTATCATGGCTATGCGACCACCGATTACTACAAGGTTGACCCCCGTTTCGGCACTAATGAAGAATACCGCAAACTTGTTGATGAGGCACACCAGAAAGGCCTGAAAGTGGTAATGGACATGATCTTCAACCACTGCGGTTTTGACCATCCATGGGTGAAAGACCTGCCTTCCAACGACTGGCTCAACCTGCCAGAATGTGTCAGCAAAGACGAGAAGACAGGCGAGGTTACGATAAACGATAAGTTCATCCAAACAAGTTACAAGCTCACGCCCGTTGTTGACCCATATAGAAGCGACATCGACTTAAAAGAAACCGTAGAAGGGTGGTTCGTTCAGTCAATGCCCGACCTCAACCAGAAAAACCCACACTTAATGACCTATCTGATACAGAACAGTGAATGGTGGATAGAGACAGTGGGAATAAACGGCATACGCATGGACACATACCCATACGCCGATGCAGAGGCAATGGCAAAGTGGATGAAAACCCTCAACGAGGAATATCCCAATTTCAATGTCGTAGGAGAGACGTGGGTTACAGAGCCTGCCTATACCGCAGCATGGCAAAAAGACTCTAAGGTGGCGAAAATCAACAGCAACCTGAAAAGCGTTATGGATTTCAGTTTCTATGACAAGATAAACATGGCGAAGAAAGAGGAGACCGATGCCTGGTGGCAGGGCTATAACCGTATTTACAACAGTTTGGTTTACGACTACCTCTACCCCAACCCGGCAAGCGTAATGGCATTCATAGAAAATCACGACACCGACCGTTTTCTCGAGAATGGCAAAGATACAGTCGCCCTTAAACAGGCACTTGCCCTGTTGCTCACCATGAACCGCACGCCACAACTCTACTATGGCACGGAAATACTTATGAATGGAACCAAGGAGGTTACAGATGGTAATGTGCGCAAGGACTTCCCAGGCGGTTTCCCCGGTGATGAGAGGAATGCCTTTACAGCCGAAGGACGCACTAAGGAGGAGAACACCATATTCAATTGGATAAGTAAATTGCTGCATTGGCGACAAGGCAATGATGTGATAACGAAAGGCACTCAAAAGCAGTTTATCCCTTATAACGGCATCTATGTCTTGGCACGCCAGGATAACGGAAAAACTGTTATGACGATTATAAATGGGAAGAAAGAGGCAACAACATTCAATGTGGCACGCTATGCTGAGGTAATCGGAGATGCAAAACAGGCGAAAAACGTAATCAGCGACAGACCGTTAAACATCGACAAGGATTTCAAACTACGGCCACGTCAAACACTGATATTGGAATTTTAAAAATTAAAGTAAAATTTGCCAAGCAGACATTTGACAATACCACTTAGCAAAAAAACGTCAAAAGGGTGATGTTCTCGTTATTTATATGTAATTTTGCGTTCAATAAGTTTACATAAAGATAAATAATGAAGGGCTTTCCTGAATATACCATAAATGTTAACGGACGGTTGTTGGATTTGTCCGAGCCACAGGTTATGGGTATTCTCAATGTTACGCCAGACTCGTTTTATGCGGGAAGCAGAAAACAGACAGATTACGAAATAGCACAGCGAGCCGACCAGATAATCTCAGAGGGAGGCATGATAATAGATGTCGGGGCATTCTCCACACGTCCTGGAGCGGTGCAGGTAACAGCCGCAGAGGAGATGGAACGTTTGCGGAGAGCATTGAAAACAGTGAGGGGCGTACAACCAGATGCGATAATATCCGTTGACACCTTCCGCCCTGAAATGGCAGAGATGGCAGTGAGTGAGTATGGTGCCAGCATAATCAATGACGTATCAGAGGGTAATGTCAACGGAGCTTTCGGAGGAGCAGATCCAACAAATCCTAATGTTGAGAAAAGAATAGAAGAAGGGGGATATCCCGAAATGTTCAGGACTGTGGCACGTCTTGGTGTTCCCTATATACTGATGTCAGTAAAACCTGATATACTCAGCATGATGAAAGCCTTTGCAAAAGAGGTGCACCAGTTGAGAGACTTAGGAGCGAAAGACATCATCCTCGACCCAGGGTTTGGTTTCGGCAAGACACTGTCACAAAACTATGAGTTGCTTGCCAATCTTGGGAAGCTGAGGGAGTTTGAACTACCGTTGCTCGTTGGAGTATCACGAAAAACGATGATATACAAACTCTTCGGCACTTCTGCCGATGAAGCCCTTAATGGAACTACCGTCATCAACACCATTGCTATGCTGCAAGCAGGAGCCTCTATCCTGCGTGTACACGACGTAAAGCAGTGTGTGGAGGCGATAAAAATAGTAAAAGAAACCTTGAGATATGTTTGATTTTGGCATAAAAGACGTTATAGATATAGTATGCGTGGCATTGATGCTTTACTATATCTACCGACTGATGAAAGAGTCACGGTCGCTAAACGTGTTCATCGGCATTATGGTGTTCATCCTGATTTGGCTTTTCGTGAGTCAGATATTGGAGATGCGCCTTTTGGGCAGCATAATGGACAAACTCGTCAGTGTAGGTGTGATAGCGTTGATTGTGATATTCCAGTCAGAGATACGAAAGTTCCTATATGACCTTGGCGGACACCATAGGATGAAAGGTTTCATCAGACTGTTCACAACAGGCGACAAGAAGAACCGTTCAGACAGAGAGGCTATAATGCCGGTGGTAATGGCATGTATGAACATGGGGCGAGGGAAAGTAGGAGCATTGATAGTGATAGAGCGCATTTCCCCACTTGACAGTATTGTGGAAACAGGAGATATGATAGATGCCAACATCAACCAACGGCTTATTGAGAATATATTTTTCAAGAACTCGCCATTGCATGATGGAGCTATGGTAATATCAAAAAAACGTATAAAGGCAGCCGGTTGTATCTTGCCAGTCAGTCACAACACAGACATTCCGAAGGAATTGGGGTTGCGCCATAGGGCAGCGTTGGGAATGTCACAGGACAGCGATGCCGTATGTATCATAGTATCAGAAGAAACAGGAAATATCTCCGTAGCGATAAGAGGGCAATTCCAGTTACGTCTTTCGGCGGAGGAGCTTGAGAGCATACTCACAAAAGAGCTGATTTTATAAGGAAATTGAAATAACCGTTTAAACTGTTCTTTTCATATAACCCAAATTTACCAATTAACAGTGCCTATGAAAAAATATCTGTTTTTACTTGTATTGAGCCTTAACACATTGCTTATTTCGCATATTTCGGCACAGGAGCAAAAGCCTTTCAATGTAGAGATAAGCAATGACGAATATAAGATATACATAAAGATGAATCTGTACGACAAGGATATCATCGCACCAGACAATGAGGCATTGGGCAAAGTAGATGGATATTTCGGTTCCACACAAAGTACCAACAAATGGCTTATCACATCTTCAAAAATCGTGAATAAAAAGACGGCTGAGATAGAGGTTATAAACGACTATGGCAGTGAGGATTTTACAGCTGTTATCAAGTTAAATGATGACGGGACATATAGCTATCAAAAGAAGAATGGCAGTACGTTGAAATTTGCTGTAAACAGCAAATGGCAGAAGATACCAGGCAATCTGACATTTACTAAGAAAGAACAATAATTGTAACGGAACTGATTAGATAATCTGTATGGGACTGATACGATTTGTGAAGAAATGGACGTTACCCTGTTCGATGGTCATGGGAGCTTTTGTATATTTCCTGTTTACAGAGATCAAGCCCCTTGAACCGATAGGCATGGCGACAGCACCATACATAACAGATCTGTTGCCGGTACTCCTTTTTCTGATGTTCTACATAACATCCCTGAAGATGAGAATCGTGGAACTGCGCCCACGGGCATGGCATTTCTGGTTACAGGTTATCATCGTAATACTATCAGCAATCGTTGTAGGCGTGATACTGCTTGTGGATGACTACAAAACAAAGTTGATACTCGAAGGCGTGTTTATCTGTTTCATTTGTCCTACCGCCATCGCCGCCCCGGTAATCACGGAGAAATTAGGCGGTAGTTCTGCATCCCTCACCGTGTTCATCCTGATTGTAAACTGCGTTGCATCAATTACGATACCCATTTTCTTTCCACTTGTAGAGAAAGAAACAGATATTACATTTTTGGTAGCATTCCTCACTATTTTCAAGCGACTGATAACAGTGCTGATACTACCCCTTTTTCTTGCGCAGCTCACCCGCCGTTATCTTCCAAAATTGACGGAAAGACTAAACCGTCACAAGAACATCGCCTTTTACATTTGGGCATTCAATCTCTCCATAGTAATGGGGATGACAGTCCATAACATCACCTGTGCTACCATAGGCGGTGTTACAATGCTGCTGTTAATAGTACTTCCGCTTGGTGTAACTATATTCCTTTTCTCTGTGGGAAAGGCTGTTGGACACCATGCAGGTGAAAGTATCAATGCAGGACAGGCACTCGGACAGAAAAACACCATATTAGGGATATGGCTGACAATGAATTTCCTTAATCCGACGGCAGCCATTGCCCCATGCGCATACGTGGTATGGCAAAACATCGTAAACTCCTGGCAACTGTGGTACAAGGAGAAATACGGCGAACTGAAATGGTGAAAACTTTCCCTGAAAATCAGGGAAAGCCAGAAACAATTATTGTCTTGCTGTCAACTCGCAAATCTTTACGATTACCTGCATAGCCTTTTCCATGACCTGTATGGACACGAACTCGAAAGGGCCGTGGAAGTTAATACCGCCGGCAAAGATATTAGGACAAGGCAGCCCCATGAAAGACAGTTGCGCACCGTCGGTACCGCCACGTATCGGTTCCACTTTCGGTGTTACTCCACATTCCTTCATAGCCTTCAAGACGAGATCTATTACATGCGGTATCGGGTCAATCTTCTCCTTCATATTATAGTACTGGTCTTTTACCTCAGCAGTGACAGTACCCTCACCATACTTTTCGTTCATCTTCCTGACACATTCTGCAATATGCTCCTTGCGACATTCAAACTTCTTCCTGTCATGATCTCTGATGATATACGAGAGACGGGCATTCTCGATATTCGACTCAATGCCGAGCAAGTGATAAAAACCCTCATAGCCTTCGGTAGTCTCAGGAGTCTCATCAGCAGGAAGCATAGTGGCGAACTCCGCAGCAAGACGGTTGGCGTTTACCATTTTCCCTTTCGCATATCCAGGGTGAACACTGATGCCCTTGATATTGATTTTAGCGGAAGCCGCATTGAAATTCTCATATTCTAAATTGCCTAAGTCACCGCCATCCATAGTATAAGCCCACTCACAGCCGAATTTCTCCACATCAAAGTGGTGCGCCCCCATACCTATCTCCTCGTCAGGGTTGAAAGCGATACGGATATCGCCGTGCGGTATCTCATTATGGTCACGCAAGAAGCACATCGCCTGCATTATCTCGGCAATTCCCGCCTTGTCGTCAGCACCGAGCAAGGTATGTCCATCGGTAACGATGATATCCTCACCCTTATGTTCCATCAGTTCTGGGAACTTTTTCGTGGAAAACACTATGCCTGGAGACAATACAATGTCATTACCGTCATAATTTTTTATAATACGAGGTTTGATATTTGCCCCACTGCAATCAGGAGAAGTATCATAATGGCTGATAAAACCGATAGTAGGTACTTTCCTGTCGATGTTCGATTTCAGAGTGGCATAGACATAACCCTTGTCGTCCATCTCGACATCCTCAAGGCCTTCACACTCCATTTCCTCTTTGAGATAACGAGCCAAAACAAGTTGTTTTGAGGTACTGGGCACTGTCTCACTATCTTCCGACGACTGCGTGTCGAAGCCAACATAATTCAAAAATCTTTCTGTGATGTTCATAAATTCAAATGATTTTGTTTATATACTTTATTGGTTGATTAACATTCTCGCATATTCAATTATCGTATCCACGCCCTTGGCAAAGTCCTCATCAGTGAGTTGCACCTCATAGTCAGGGTCGATGCCAAATTCCGTACAGTTCATGTCCTTGTCATACATCGGACAGGCACTGAAACGCACACTCCACCCATTGGGTAGTTCACTGCTGAAAGGCATTCCCGCCCCACCGCCGGTCTTATCCCCGACAACAGTAACGTTAGGGCAGCATTTCATATATTTCACAAACTCGTTAGCCGCACTGAACACCTCCCTGTTGGTAAGGACAACCACCTGTTTATGCCATCTTATACCACTTGATGGCTTCAGTTTCTGCTCCTCCAATGAAGAGAAATCGCTATGTCCGGTGCCTGTCTTATGCTGCATGTACCCCACAAGTATCTCCTCATCGGTAAACCTTGCAGCCAATTTCTCAGCAGAAGTGAGCATCCCTCCCCCATTGCTTCTCACATCTAAAATCAGTCCGTTGCACGTTGAGAGAGCCATCATAATCTCATCGAGGTTACCACTGCCGAAAGAATTTGAGAACGAGCCACAATAGATATATCCTATATTGTCATCAAGTTTGCGGTACTCCAGACCAGAGGAAATCATATAGTCAGTACCAAGATAGCGGCGTTGCAGAGTATCACTGAAATTGGTAGGATAGTCCTCTTTCCAGCTCCAATATCTTGCCTGATCGAAAGAAGCATAAAGGTTCACATGACCATCGCGGAGCTCACCAAGCATATTTCCCAATACCTCAAACAACTGCAAGCTGCTCATATTGGCATCCATCTGCTTGGAATATCTCAACCGCACTTCATCCCAGTCCAATCCATATTCCTCGCTCTTGTAATCAAAGAAACAGTAATGCTCATCCATGATTTTCCAAAGAGCCTCGAAATTGCCATTTGGGTTATCATCAAACTCATCCTCATCCACACAAGAAGAGATAATAGGAAAAGATATCAAGCATAACAGATATAAAAAATACTTTCTCATGGGATGACTTTCGTTAGATTAAACTGACGGACGATACCTATAACAAACATGTTCGAGTAATTATGGTATTTCAGATTGTTCACCTTAGCCTGCTCGAAATCACCCAAATAACCTAAGCGGAATGTCGTTCTATGCAGGTTAAAGTCAAAAGTGAGCAACTGCCACAGCGAAGGCGCAGAGACAACAGTAGTAGGCACCACGTTATGGTCGTAATTCCCCTTGTTGAAAATCTCGTAATACGACTGTCCGTAATTCGGTGAGAACCTTATACCCAATAGCGGCACACTAACATCATAGTGCAATGCCGACAAGTGTTTTCCTATTCTGAAACGGTAAGCCACGGCAGCCGAAGGAGAAATGTTCATTCCTAAGCGGAACTGAGCGAGATTGTTGCTATTGCGGGTGTTGTACAAAAAACCGACATTGACATCTGCCTGTCCGCCAGCCCTTACGCTCAACTTTCCAGACAAGAATTTCCAGTTGTAATGCAGACCGTATGTAAATGTGTACATTCCACCCATCTCATGACCATCACCAGAATGACTCTCTACCGTTGAGAAGCTGCCTTGGTGCATGAGCAGGCGAGACCATGGACTACCCTCGTGCTCACGTATAGTGTGTGAAATATATCGCAATTCCAAACCAGTGTATTTCTCTGGTGATAAGTAAGTATCCAAGATATTGGAATAACCCACGCTGATTAATTGAGCGTTTGTTATGAATTTCCTGTTCCGTAGAGTGTCAGGGAGCTGAGCATTGGCTAATAATGAGCAGAAAGCCATTACAGAAATAAAAAGGATTCTAATTATTCTCATTGTCAGGGAAAAGGTTAAGTTGTCCTGTTATCTCATCTATCACCTGCCCCTGCGACTTACCTACATCAGGGTCAAGATTTTCATCAGTCACATCAGAACTGACATCCTCATTATCAATGTCGCTCAATTCCTCATCATCTTCAGAATTGTCCAAAGTCTCAAGCAATTCAACATGATCAACCTGATAAGTCGTGATACGTTTTCCTCTCGCCTTGAAGCCTTTAACGCCAACAAACTGTTCAGCATCGATTTCGATATCGCCACGGAACGAGTCATCACCACCAAATATTATCTTGAATTGAGGAGAAGGCTCGTCAGAGAGCGAGACAAGACTATTGTTCTTGTTATCACCCAAATAATTCTGTTTTTTCTTTGTCGCCTCAAACAGGAAACGTTTCATGTAAAGATAGCCTTGCTGGTCTGCATCATAAAGCAGAGCCGTCCAAACCTTATTTGCATCAAACTTCTCTATGAGCCTTATATTGTCCTCATAATGGTTGTTCAAATCAAAGTCGGTTATATAGAAATCTCCGTTTTCAAGAACCACGAGGATGTTGTCACCCTCATTAAACTCGCCGAGGAGCGTACCATGCTCATCATAATTAAGACGTTTGACATCAGGGTCAAACCACACCATGCGCCCACCCAACGTACTTCTGCCATGGCTCTTAAGAGAGATGCGGTGCACACTGAATTTAGTAAGTATCACGCCACGGGCATTTCTTCCTTTTATGGCGACGTCAGAAAAATCAAATTCCTTGAAAATGCTTTTCAGTCGGGGAGCTGGGTCGAGCGTTACCTTTATTGTTTCCGCCTCCCCATTAGGATTGGCAGTGAAATAGACCACCCGTGAGCCAGGCACCCCCTGTGTAACGTCATATTCCCGGTCGCGGGTTACTCCCGACACGAAGAAGCGTTTCATATAATATTTTCCCTGCTTGCCATCGCGATAAACCACGTTGTAGATAGTACGCTTATCGTTTTTCTTGAATACGGCGACATGGAGAATGTTCTTGCCTACGAAAACCTTGTCAGCTACACGGATAACTTTATATTTACCGTCTCTATAGAATATTATAATATCATCGATATCAGAGCAGTTGCAAACAAACTCATCTTTCTTCAATGAAGTACCAATAAAGCCATCATTGCGGTTGATATACAGTTTCTCATTGGCCTCAACCACTTTCGCAGCCTCGATAGTATCAAAGTTCTTTATCTCCGTAAGGCGCGGATGAGCAGCCCCATATTTTGTTTTCAGGTACTTGAACCAGTTGGTGGTAACCTCCACCATATTGTTGAGGTCGCGGTCAATCTGCTCAATCTCCTCTTTTATTTTCGCTATCAGCTCATCCGCCTTATCCTTATTAAACTTCAATATCCTTGCCATCTTAATCTCCATAAGGCGCAGGATATCGTCTTTCGTAACCTCACGTATCATCTGGGGATAGAAAGGAGTGAGGCGGTAGTCGATATACTCACAGGCGGTATCCATGTCAGGAGCCTGTTCAAACTTGCGGTCTTTGTAGATTCTTTCCTCAATGAAAATCTTTTCAAGCGATGAGAAATGCAGCTGTTCCAAAAGCTCGTGCTTGCGTATCTCAAGTTCTTTTTTAAGCAGAGCCAAGGTGCAGTCGGTGGAGTGCCGCAGCACGTCATTCACCGAAAGGAATTGCGGTTTGTTGTCCTCTATCACACAACAGTTGGGCGAGATGTTAATCTCACAGTCGGAGAAGGCATAAAGAGCGTCTATTGTCTTGTCGGAGGAGACACCTGGTGCGAGGTGAATTTGTATCTCCACTTGTGCCGCCGTGTTGTCGTCAACCTTACGAGCCTTTATCTTGCCTTTCTCCACAGCTTTCAGTATTGAGTCGATAAGAGTAGTGGTGGTTTTGCCGTAAGGGATCTCACGTATCACAAGAGTCTTACTGTCAAGTTTCTCTATCTTTGCCCTTACTTTGAGCATACCTCCGCGATGCCCCCCATTATACTTGCTCACGTCAATGCTTCCGCCAGTTGGGAAATCAGGATAGAGAGTAAACGGTTCATTGTGGAGATAACTTATCGCGGCATCGCAAATCTCATTGAAGTTATGAGGGAGAATTTTAGATGACAAACCGACTGCAATTCCCTCCGCACCCTGTGCAAGGAGAATTGGGAACTTTGCCGGCAGCGTTATCGGCTCCTTGTTCCTGCCGTCATAACTGAGCTGCCATTCAGTAGTCTTTGGGTTGAAAACCACGTCGAGGGCAAATTTGGAAAGACGCGCCTCAATATAACGGGGTGCGGCAGCACTGTCGCCGGTGAGGATGTTACCCCAGTTGCCCTGGCAGTCAACAAGTAGGTCTTTCTGCCCCAACTGCACCAAAGCATCACCTATTGAGGCATCGCCATGCGGATGAAACTGCATGGTATGCCCCACGATGTTCGCCACCTTGTTGTACCGCCCATCGTCCATCCTCTTCATAGAATGGAGTATTCTACGCTGCACGGGTTTCAGACCATCGCCGATATGCGGAACGGCACGCTCAAGAATAACATACGAGGCATAGTCGAGAAACCAGTTCTGATACATTCCGCTTAAATGGTGTACTGCGGAGGCATCAAACCGGTTTACCGGCTTATAGTCAGAATGGGCATCCACAACTTCCTCATCATTGAGTTGTTGGATGTTCTCCTCTTGTTCTTCTAAACTATCTTGGTTTCTTGTCTCGTCATCCATATTGTTGAAAAGCCATGCTCATTGCACAGTCATGCAAAGTTAACGAAAAAAGGGCATAACGCAAAAATAAACAAATGAAAAAATAAGCTGTTTTTAATTGATTATCGGGTGAGCCGTTTTCTTTTCACGCACTAAAAAGATAGGGCGTTTCTTCGTTTCCATATAAGTCTTTGCGAGATACTGCCCTATAATACCGAGGAACAGAAGCTGAATGCCAGCAAGCAACATGATGATACAGACGAGTGAGGGCCAGCCCTGAGTAGGGTCCTTGAATATCAGGGTACGTATTATTATAAAGACGATGAATACGAATGAGCCAAGACAGAGGAGCAGACCGAGGAAAAAAGACACCACTAACGGCACGGTGGAATAGGCTGTGATACCGTCGAGGGCATAGACAAATAGCTTCCAAAAAGACCATTTGCTCTCCCCTGTCACGCGCTCCACATTCTCGTAAGATATCCATTTTTTCTTGAAACCAACCCAGCCGAAAATTCCTTTTGAGAAGCGGTTGTATTCACCGATAGTCAGTATGGCATCAGCTACCTGGCGCGTCATCATCTGATAGTCTCTTGCATCAACAGGAATTTCAGTTTTAGACATCTTGTTTATCATGCGGTAGAACAGTCGTGCGAAGAATGAGCGTATGGGAGGCTCTCCTTTACGGTCGGTGCGGCATGTGCCGACACAGTCGTACCCATTGTCGTGAATTTCATTCAGCATTTGTGGCAGCAGCTTCGGAGGATCTTGCAAATCGACATCCATTATCACTACTAAATCGCCGGCTGCATATTGCAAACCAGCGTATATTGCACTCTCCTTGCCGAAATTACGGGAGAAAGACACGAAATTCACGCGTCTATCATTTGCAGCCAATTCTTTCACAACACATAGGGTATTGTCTTTCGAGCCATCATCGATAAACAGAAACTCAATATCCGTATCACCGAGTTGGGGCGCAACATCAAGCACTGCCGTATAGAATGTGCGCACATTTGCCTCCTCGTTGAAAACTGGTACTATAATCGATAATACTTCATTCCTCATTTTCACCATTTGGTATTAGCTTATATAAATGATAATTATAATAATATCCTATATATCCTATTTTATAATTCCCTACATAAACTGATGTAAAGCCAGGTGGTATCAAGGATAATGTATTTCCTTCTTCCATATCGTAATTAATTATACAATACAGTTTTTTGTGGGACTGGATATATTTCAACATATCTTCCTTTTTATCAAAATTCTTTATGTTCTGGAACAGCAGCTCTGTTCTCTGTTTATCGAGTGGCGGTGAGTTGAAAGTCTGATTAAATGTAACAACTTTGCTCTTTATCAGACTACTTAATCGTGCGGATTCACCAGTAGGTTTGTCGGAAGGAAAAACAATTGTAGCATCATTTTCAATCCTGTCAAGCATTTGGTGTGTAGCCTGCATGCTTCTACAATCAATTATAAAGCTACTTATATAATAC
>JAJQAR010000164.1 GCA_021203705.1 Prevotella sp.
GAACAAACCATGGAACAAAATCAGACAGGCAGCAAAGCCTATTTATTTTCTATCGTGATGGTAGCTGTGTTGGGCGGCTTGCTATTCGGGTATGACACGGCAGTAATTTCCGGTGCGGAAAAAGGTTTACAGGCTTTTTTCACAGGTGCGGGTGATTTCTCATACACCGACGGAATACACGGTTTCACATGTGCAAGTGCTTTAATAGGATGTATCATAGGTAGTGGTATTTCCGGCTTTTTGGCTTCCAACTTCGGGCGAAAGAAGTCATTGATACTTGCAGGAATACTGTTCTTCATATCAGCATTAGGCTCTATGAATCCTGAATTCCTGATTTTCGAGCATGGCGTTCCTACCTATTCACTGCTCATCACATTTAATATCTACCGTGTGATTGGAGGTATCGGCGTAGGACTTGCCTCGGCATTATGCCCTATGTACATTGCGGAAGTAGCACCTTCAAATATACGTGGAACGTTGGTCTCATGGAACCAGTTCGCTATCATTTTCGGTCAGTTGGTGGTTTATATGGTTAATTTCTGCATTATGGGCGACCATACCAACCCTGTGATGGAGGCAATAGGACAAGGTGTGAACAGGGTATTGCCCGAAAGTGACCCTTGGACGATAGCAACTGGTTGGCGTTATATGTTCGGAAGTGAGGCTGTCCCGGCAGGTCTGTTCTCGATATTGATTTGCTTCGTACCTGAAACGCCGCGTTACCTCGTTATGGCTAAACAAGACAGTAAGGCTCTTGCCATACTTCAAAAAATCAATGGCTTCAATGAGGGACAGAAAATTCTCAATGAGATCAAGAATACCGTTACAGAAAAGACAGAGAAGATATTCACTTACGGTGTACTCGTTATATTCGTTGGTATCATGCTGAGCGTGTTCCAGCAGGCTGTCGGTATCAATGCCGTTCTCTACTATGCTCCCCGTATTTTCGGTGATATGGGTATGGAGAATCCGATGGTACAGACTGTTATAATGGGTATAGTCAACATCCTGTTCACTCTCGTGGCGGTGTTCACAGTAGAGAAATGGGGGCGCAAGCCATTGCTCATAACTGGCTCTATAGGAATGGCAGTGGGGGCTTTCGGAGTGGCTGTAACATTCGGAACTCCCGGACTGGAAATCGTTACGATGGTAAGTATTATGATTTACAGTGCATCGTTCATGATGTCATGGGGTCCAATATGCTGGGTTCTCATTTCTGAGATCTTCCCCAACACCATCCGTGGCGTGGGTGTCGCAATAGCAGTGGCATTCCAGTGGATATTCAACTGGATTGTAAGTGCCTCTTTCGTGCCGATGTTCAACATGCAGCTCAACGGTGATGCCAACTTCGGACACTGGTTCACCTACAGTCTTTACGGTATCATCTGCGTACTTGCAGCAGTATTCGTATGGCGACTCGTGCCAGAGACAAAGGGCAAGACCCTTGAGGACATGACAAAACTGTGGAAGAAAGAATAAGTTTTACTTCACACGAAACAATGGGTTGGCGGAAAATCTGCCAACCCTTAAAAACAAAAGAGACATCATTTAGATGTCTCTTTTTTGTACGCCTGCAGGGGCTCGAACCCTGGACCCTCTGATTAAGAGTCAGATGCTCTACCAACTGAGCTACAAGCGCATCCTGCTTATTGCATTTTCAAAATGCGTGTGCAAAGGTAGATATTTTATTTTTATTCGCCAAACTTTTAAGTAACTATTTTTTCAGCTCTATTTTCTTCGTCACCGTCAGATGCTTCTTCTTGCGCAGCCATTCCTCCTTGCGCCTTTCATACTCAGCATAATGCTTCTCAAGAAAGTTATCCGCCATTATTGAAAGAAATTACGTGCCCTCATTCGTGGCTGAATTTACTGTAAATGACACTTATCTTTATCGGATCGTAAGAGTTCTCACTGCCTCCTATCAACCGTGTACTTGTAAGACTCATGTCATGTACAACCTTCACAATCTGACTTGATGAGTTGGTGGTAATAGAAACAGGTATAATAACAACCTTATTCCAATCGGGATTATCCTCCACCCAATTAGGATTGCTTTCCAAACCTTTCTGCTTAGCCTCATTCATATACGTTATCATGCCTGAAATGTTACTGAAACTATAATAATTGTATGTGGAAGAATAAGTGGCAGTAAATGATTTCTTATAGTCTATTATATCCTCGTTTTCAAAGAAAGAATAAAGACTGTCTTTCGGTATCATCATTAGCGTCTGTGGCACATCCAAAGTATAATCTCCATGTGTATTGTTGTTTATACGCGACATTATTAATTTCGCGGTGTTGATGGTATCGTTCTCATGGTTTGCCACTATCTCGTCAACAGGAAGAGTAACTTCGGTGAATATTCCTGAAGGTGTCTTTAGATATGTGCAGGAATTGTCATTTACCAGACGCTCTATTGTCTCCTTGTCATTGGTGATATTGGTTGTCTGCAACACCTCCTCTGTAGCAGAGAACTTTGAAGTACCAAGGAATGTGGAGTCACTCCTATATTTGAAATACACGTTAATCTGACTTACGAATATGTATGCCATTGAGCCGATACCCTCGTTGATCTTGAAATAGAAACCAGGACAGACTTCGTGAATGAAATTATACGAATTTTTGAAATGTGTCGGATCCTCATAAAACTTACGCATAATATAAGTACCGTAGTTGTTATACGTATTGCCATCCTTGTCTGTATAAGGCTCCGACAACGGTATTTTTATATTAGAGGTATAGATATCCTCATCCCACCTGTCATCACTGTTTACCGTAAGGTCTGTAAGAGTATATGTCCTGTTCACCTTCAAGCCATCGGTACGTATAAGATTGTTGGCAATAGGGTCGAAATTGGAATAATATTTCACACCCTCCTTCATCGGCTCGTTCATCTCATAAACAGTGAGGTTCATCGCCGCAAGAGAATCTCCATAGAAATTATCAAAGAAGAGACGTATCTCGCACGAATCGGCTATCACCTCTCCATCCAACAGACTGACAATACTGTCTTTTGTAGGGAACTCATAATTCTCAAGCGTATTAAACTGCGCCATGAAATCACCCGTAATGTAAGCACCGGTCTCTGGGTCACGTATCTTCCCTAAGTAGCCTGTAGTATTACGTGCCAGAACAGAATCCGCCACAAAAGATGTAGAAGTAACTGTAAACGTATCTGTCGTTACCTTCAATAAGTCGAGATTGTCTGTGAGAGAAGTTCCTATCGTGTCTGTCGTGTCATCACAAGCCATAAACGTTATGCACGCCAAAGCCATGACAACTGCTAAAATCTTTACCTTCATTGAACTTAATATCTGATGAACAATATCGTTATTTTTCCATATTCTCACTTATCTTGTCATAAAAATCAACCAGTATGTCGCCAAGACGCTCATCAACAGGATTGTCGATAAGTGGTATACCCTTTTTGGTGGCATGCTTCACCAATTCTGGATTTACCTTATCCCCCACACAAACTATTCCATCGGAATAGTCAACTGCAAGTTTCTGCAATTCAGGAAACCTGAAATCCTTGCTGTATTTGTCAAGCAAAGAGGCTTTAACATTCTTGTACTCTATACTTTTCCTGAAATTCGCGCCTAAATTCTCATGCAGCTCTTCGGAGAAAATTGAGGTAACAACTTTAGTAGTGGCGAAAGAAGGCTCATCGTGATATGCAGTCTTGATATAAAGAGGTATCACAGAGCACATCCAGCCCTGACAGTGGATAATGTCGGGAGCCCAACGCAATTTCTTAACAGTTTCCAACACACCACGCGCGAAGAAAATCGCCCGCTCGCCATTGTCATCGTATTCCTTCCCGTTCTCGTCCCTTGCCATGAGACGTTTCGTGAAATAGTCCTCATTGTCGATGAAATACACCTGTATCCTCGTTGACGGGATAGAGGCAACTTTTATTATAAGCGGATGATCGGTTTCGTCGATTATCAACATCATTCGTGACAAACGGATAACCTCGTGCAACTGTCCGCGCCTCTCATTAATATTTCCCCACTTCGGCATAAACGTTCTTATCTCGTAGCCTTTCTCCTGCATTACCAGCGGTACCTGCCTACCAAGATGAGACATCTCACTTTCAGGAACGTAGGGAGCGATTTCCTGATTTATGAACAATATCTTCTTCACAGT